>CACWNZ010000084.1 GCA_902762335.1 uncultured Ruminococcus sp.
ATGCAAATGCATATAATGCTCGTTGAGGACAGCAGGCTCATATCAAAGGGTCTGGTATACACGCTGAAGTCGAAGGGCTATGAGGTGACTCTCTATGAAAACTATGAGGACGCTCTTGCGGGCTCGGGCAAGGAATACGACCTGATGATACTTGACGTTACCCTTCCCGACGGGAACGGCTTTGAGCTGTATGAGAATATCCGCAGGATAAACGACGCGCCCGTTATATTTCTTACCGCCCTTGACGACGAGGACAATATCGTAGGCGGACTTGAGCTTGGCGCTGCCGATTATATAACGAAGCCCTTTTCTACCCGTGAGCTGCTTGCAAGGATAAAGCGCTTTGACAAAAGCTCCAACGGTCAGAGCGCGGTGCTCAGGGTGGGCAATATAACCGCCGATACCGAAAAGCACACCGCCGCAAAGGACGGCGTTGAGGCAGAACTGACCGCCCTTGAGTTCAGGATACTTATCATGCTCATGCAGAACAAGGGCAAGGTGGTATCAAGAGAGCTGATACTTGAGAAGATATGGGACATAGCGGGTAATTTTGTAAACGACAATACGCTTACTGTCTACATAAAGCGGATCCGTCAGAAGCTTGACACCGATCTGATAAGGACTGTCAAGGGAGTCGGCTATAAAATGGAGGAGAAATGAAGCTTTCTACTAAATTTCTGCTGCTGATGACCTTTATCACGGCGGCGTTCTGTATAGGCACTGCCGCGGCAGTCATGCGGGGACTTGAGGAGATAAGGCGCAGCGAATACAATGCGGTGGCAGCCGTAGCGGGGGCGGTAAAAAAGAAATATCCCGAGATAAAGGACAGAGAGATAGTCGAGCTGCTCAACAGCGGCTATGGCGGACAGGAGACCGAGGAACTGCTGAGGCGCTACGGGATAGAAAAAAACCAATATATGCTCCGCGAGGAAAAGCAGTCTTATTCCGCCGTCATCAGCCTTGCGGTCTGCTCGGTGCTCGCCTTCGGGGCGACGGCGGTCATGGTCATATCGGTCTACGGCCGTGTCAAGACGAGGAGAGAAAAGGAGCTTACCCGCTATCTTGCAAGGATAAACAGCGGCGACTACAGCCTCGTGACTAAAAAACTGACAGAGAATTCGGATTCGGTGCTTCAGAGCGAGATATACAAGACTACCGTAATGCTGCGTGAAAAAAGCGAGCAGCTAAGGGAGGAAAAGGAGCATCTTAAGGATTCGCTCTCGGATATATCTCATCAGCTCAAGACCCCGCTGACCTCTATGACTATAATGATAGATAATATTCTTGAGGGAGATATGCCCGAGGATATACAGAAGGAATTTTTAGGCGATATAAAAAAATCCGTAGAGCATCTGCGCGCGCTCACACAGGCGCTGCTGACGCTGTCCAAGTTAGATGCGGATACCATAGAATTCAGAAGGAGCCTGACCCCTGTGCGCACGGTGCTTGAAACGAGCGTGAACAGAACGGCGGCGATTGCTTCCGAAGGCGGCGTAGAGGTCACGCTTGAATGTGACGGCGCGGAGCTTGAATGCGATCCGAAATGGACCTGCGAGGCGATAACCAACGTGATAAAGAACTGCATAGAGCACACGCCAAAGGGCGGCAGGGTAATGATAAAATGCGAGGATACGCCCCTGCTCGTGCGGCTTGAGATAAGCGACACGGGCAGCGGCATAGACAAAAGAGATCTGCCGCATATTTTCGAGCGCTTCTATAAGGGCAGGAACTCGGGCGAAAACAGCGTAGGCATAGGGCTTGCAATGGCAAAGGCGATAACGGAAAAGGACGGCGGCTATATTACCGTATCATCAGAAAAGGACAAGGGCAGCCGCTTTGTGATAAAGTATTTCAAGAATGCAGAGGGAAAGCGATAACTCATCAGGGGGCGGATCTATGAAAAAAATACTATCCTGTTTATGCGCATCCGCGCTGCTTGCGGCAGGCGCTGCAGTAAATAGCGCGCCCGTTCATGCTGCCGATGAGGATACGGGCAGCACGATGACAGAGGTGCCCGTATACAGAAAAAGCCTTTCCGAAAACGAAACGCTGAGCTGCCTTTTCTTTGATGATATGCCTGACGTGCCTTATATTTCAATGGAGCTGTACTATCACACCTTCATGGAGTCGGAGATGACCGTAAGGAGCAGCGGCAAGGGCAATTACAGCTATACCGAGGAAAAATACGGTCAGACGGCGCGGGCTAACGCGGATACGGATATTTTGGTCATAAACGACCCCGCGTATTTTGCGGCTACGCCCGTGTTCAAGAGAGGGGATACGGAACTGCTGTTCGGCGGACCCGAGGATATGGTAAGGGTGACGGATACGGCGATAGAAAGGTCGCCGTCGCCGCTGAAGATAGATCTCGGCAGCTACGGAATAGATCTGCGCGAAAAGGACGGCGTGCTGTACTATCCCTTTGCGACGCTGTGCGATATCTTCAATAACGTGGACTGCCTTACGGCGGTGTATTCCCACGGAAAGATATTTTTCGTATCGATGTATGACGAGGTGAACGGCGGCAACGCCAAAAGCGACGATCTGGGAAATCTCGGCTGGGTCACCGAGGAAAAAAGACCCGACGATCTTATAGAGCTTTCCTACAATGAGCTTTGTCTTTCCGCAGAGCTTTTCTACGGCTATCCCTGCGATGATAACGAATTTGCAAACAGAATGAAAGCCTCGGGACTTGACACGGCTCTCAGGGAGCTTGACCCCCTTACCCGTGAGCTGCTGCTATCCGCCGATACGGGCGAATATATGGCGGGCGTGGGCAGGCTTTTCAGATACGACCTCTGCGACGGCGGACACACGGGCGCAAATCTTGACGACAGATTCGTTCAGACCATCTCTGACTCAAAGGAGTATTCGTCGTATTATAAATATATGACGGATATAGATGAGCTGCCCTTATATTTTAATAAGCAGATGTATATTGCGGAGAGGCACAGCCTGTGCCTTGAGACGAGAAAAAAGCTTTTCGGAGATACGGGTTATTACAGCAGCGGAGATACGGCTTATCTGATCTTCAACGGCTTCAACGTGGACTATGAGGGTCGGAGGAGCTACCGCTCGGGCAAAACGAATACCATGCCTGCGGATTCCGTAAGCGTGGTGTATAACGGCTTTCTGCGCGCGCGCAACGAGGGGATAAAAAACGTGATAATAGACCTTTCGGCAAACACGGGAGGAGATACCATAGCCCTTCAGGAAATATGCGGAATGATATGCGGGGATTTTTCGGTGAGATATACCGAGAGTCTCGGCGGGGGAGTCGTGGTGCAGACCTATTCCGTCGACAGAGATCTCGACGGCGAGATAAACGAGGCGGATAAGTTAGTCAGCTACGAGGACTTCAATATAGCCGTGCTTACGAGCGGAGCTTCTTTTTCGTGCGCGAATTTCATGCCCCTTATCATGAAGGAAAAGGGCATTCCCGTTATAGGAGAGCAGTCCTCGGGCGGAAGCTGCATGGTGCTTCAGCGCACTACTGCGGACGGCTTTGATTATTCCATGTCCGGCTATCTTAAGGTGACCGACGTGAACGGCGGGGATATCGACAAGGGTATCCCCGTCGATATAGAGATAAGCGTAAGCGATGATGACGTTTCGGCATTGTACGACGTTGAGACGGTGGGAGCTCTCGTAGAGGAATACTACAATAAAAACAAGCCCGTTCAGAGCAGCGAGCCGTCACAGACCGAGAGTTCGCAGGAAAGCTCGCAGGCGGAAAGCTCACAGGCGGAAAGTTCACAGCCGGAAAGCAGCGCGGAGGCAAAGCCCGGGAGCAGCACGGTGCTGCCGTCACAGACGGTCAGCGTTCCCTTACAGAGCGGCGGATCATCACTGCCCCCAAAGCAGAGCGCTCCCGAACAGACCACTGTGACGAGTGAAACGGACAGCGGCGCGGGCGCGGTGACGTTGGTGACTATAGCCGTTGCTTTGGGATTGGTCATCATCATATCGGTAGTGACGGTAGTTATAGCGGAGAAAAAACGCAGAAATAAATATTGACGGGGGAATATTTATGGATATAAGCGTAGGAGATATACTTGAAATGAAAAAGGCGCACCCCTGCGGCAAAAAGGACAGCACGCGCTTTCTCGTGCTGAGGATAGGCATGGACTTCAAGCTGAAATGTCAGGGCTGCGGACACGAGGTAATGCTGCCGAGGGTAAAGGCGGAAAAGAATATAAAAAAGCATTTCCGCAAGGATAGCGGAGAGCTGTAGAGGGCTGTGATCATCAGGCGGATAAATGATCTACGGAGGTACGGATAATGCTTGAAAGATTACAGATATTCGAGGACAGATACGAGGAGCTTTCGCAGAGGCTCTGCGACCCCGCCGTAACTGCCGACCCTGCGGTATATGCACAGACCATGAGGGACTACCGCGAGGTGGAGCCTGTGGCTCTTAAGTTCAGGGAATATAAGCGGGATCTTGCGGACATGGACGAGGCAAAGGAGCTTCTCGCCGAGAGCGGCAGCGACAGAGAAATGAAGGAAATGATAGACGAGGAGCTTGCGCGTCTGACACGAAGCGCCGACAGTCTGCGGGAGGAACTGAAGATACTTCTTCTGCCGAAGGATCCCAACGACGACAGAAACGTCATAGTAGAGATAAGGGGCGGCGCAGGCGGCGAGGAAGCGGCTCTTTTTGCGGCGGTGCTTTACAGAATGTATACCATGTACGCCGTCAGACGGGGTTATAAAACCGAGCTTATAGGCGCTAACGAAACGGAGCTCGGCGGCTATAAGGAGATAAGCTTTATGATAACGGGCGAGGGCGCTTATTCAAGGCTCAAGTTCGAGAGCGGGGTACACAGGGTACAGCGCGTACCGGAGACCGAGACACAGGGCAGGATACACACCTCAACGGTGACCGTAGCGGTGCTGCCCGAGGCTGAGGACGTAGAGGTGGATATAGACCCGACGGAGCTTAAGATAGACACCTTCCGCTCGAGCGGCGCAGGGGGACAGCATATCAACAAGACGGAGTCGGCCATAAGGATAACACATATACCCACGGGGCTCGTTGTAGAATGTCAGGACGAGCGCAGCCAATATAAAAACAAGGACAAGGCGATGAAGGTGCTGCGGTCACGGCTGCTTGAAGCCGAAAGAGAACGGCAGCAGAGCGAGGTATCTCAGCAGAGACGTTCTCAGGTAGGCACGGGCGACAGAAGCGAGAGGATACGCACCTATAACTATCCTCAGGGCAGGGTGACCGACCACAGGATAGGTCTTACTCTGTATAAGATAGACGACATACTCAACGGCAGTCTTGACGAGATAATAGACGCGCTCATAGCGGCGGATCGTTCCGCGCAGCTTGAGAGCGGGGAAAGGCTCTGAAAGCAGAAAGGTAGAGAGGAACATGCATAAGTTATTTATGAACGTGAAATACAAGAAGCAGAAATTTGTCCGTGTAAAGGTCATCGTGGCGATCATCTGCGCCCTGCTCATTATAGCCCAGATAATCGTTACGAACGACATGATAAACAGGATGAACAGCGAGTATAAAAAAATAACCGTAGATCAGCTTGCCGACGTCAAACCTAATGATTCGGTAAAGTTCACTCTGAGCAGGAGCGATACCATACTGTTTTATCTGGCAAAGCTCGAAACCGGACCTTTAATGAACTCGGTGCTCGTAAGGACAAGCGACGACAAGCTGATAGTCGTTGAGGCTCTCGACGCGAGTGCTCCGCAGGCCTTTTCAAGGCTGGAGGAGATGATGGATACTCCTACGTTGAGCTTTGAATTCCAGGGCTCTGCTGCAGGGTTTGTTGATCAAATAAACATTCCGCTTCAGCTCAATCTCGTAGCGCACAATACATACAAGGAATACGGACTTACCGATGAAGGTCTTACGCACATGTACATCAGGCTTTCCGACCCTGACATTATAGACTATTATCTCTATGCCTTTGCGGGCGTGGGTGTGGGAATAAGCCTGTTCATAGCAATGGTTGCTCTGCTGTGGAAGTCGGTAAATAACTTCATTTACGGCATAATGGTGCAGAAGGGCTACATACAGCCCGAGTTAAAGGTGACGAAGGACGACCTTATGTTTGAGAATGAGGGTATCTACGACGGCAAGGGCGCATACGATACCGACAGCTTCTACGTTGAAACGGAGTACAACGTAAGAGGCGAGGGCGAAACGGAGCTTACGCTTCAGAGAAAACAGGTGGACAGGGTAGAGCTTGACTTTGAGGGAAATCTGAAAAGACCCGTCCGCAGGGAGCGCAGCGAGGATCAGAATATAGAATTCTATCAGAGCGGCGTTTCCGAAGACGGAAATTTCTACATAGATGAAAATACCGTGCCGCTGACAAGCAACAGAGACGATGACGACGAAAACAAAAAATTCAGATATTGACAGGAGGAGCAGTTATGAAAAAGACGCCGAGGTACAAGCCGGTCAGATTTGAAAAATTCAGGATAGTGATAGGCATTATTGATGCTTATTACGACAGGGCGCTTGCGTTTACGGAGATCGCTCCCGAAAAGCTTGACAAATTGTATGTCGGCGAGAGGGTAATGTGCAGGTGTGACACGATGACCATTGTCGGTGTGGCCAGGACATACGATCATCTGGCGGAGAGGGATGTATTATATGCCGGGATCGTCACTCCGAATGAGCAGCTCCTTATTCTCAGAATGGACGACCGTAAGGCACCCTCGATAGGGGCCGATGCCATAGTTTTTTACGATGAGAGACCTGACATTCCGTTCTGCTTTTCGGGTACGGTGAAAAAGACGGAATCATTAACAGATCTTCCCGCTGCAGAGATCTTATCAACGGAGACTGCATCACGATACAATATCACAGGCAAAAAAATTCTTGCAGGGTATATCGACTGCGATGAGCCTGACGGAAAATATGCTGAGTACGTTATCATAGTTGATATTATTTCCATTCCCGTGCTCATCGCCATAGGTCTGTTCCTGCTCATGCCGACAATAAATAATCTTCGTTATCTCTCGGCGGTAAAAAAGGGCAAGATAACTCCGCACAAGGCGGTAAGGCGCAGAGACGTACTTAACTTCTACGGCGGCGGCTACGTCGACCCGGAGGACAGGAATGAGGAAAACTTCAATGAAGAGCAGCCCTTCCTCGGCTCTGACCATACAAATGAATCCGCCTATGACGTGTTCCGACCCTACGAGGGCTACGACGACGACAGCGGCGAAAACAAGTGATAATATAGAAAAGGAAATGAAGGAAAATGAAGACCCTGCTTCTTGGCGCCGAGGATATTCCCTTAGCCGCCGAAATAATCAAAAACGGCGGTCTTGTGGCTATGCCCACCGAGACCGTTTACGGGCTTGCAGCGGACGCCTTTAACGGAGAAGCCGTTGCAAGGATATTCAAAGCAAAGGGCAGACCTATGGATAACCCGCTGATAGTCCATATATCGGAGGTATCTCAGATATATGAGCTCGTGCGGGACTTTCCCGAAAAGGCAAGGCTGCTTGCGCAGCGCTTCTGGCCCGGTCCGCTGACGATGATACTGCCAAAATCGGATAAGATACCCGACGAGGTGAGCGCCGGTCTTGATACCGTAGCCGTGCGCTGCCCGTCGGATAAGAACGCGCGGAGGCTCATTGAGCTTTCGCGCCCTTTGGCTGCTCCGTCTGCAAATCTTTCGGGCAGCCCAAGCCCCACCACGGTACGGCACGTAGTTGACGACATGAACGGCAGGATCGACGCCATTATAGACGGCGGCGACTGCGAGGTCGGAGTAGAATCCACGGTGATAACGCTTGCTGCACAGCCGCCCCGTCTTTTAAGACCCGGCGGCATTACCCTTGAGCAGCTCAGAGATACCATAGGCGAGGTAGAGGTAGACCCCGCCGTCACCGAGCCGCTCAAAAAGGGTCAGCAGGCGGCAAGCCCGGGTATGAAGTACAAGCACTATTCTCCCCGCGCAAACGTCATTTTGCTAAAGGGCAGCGCAGACGCCTATATAAGCTTCGTCAATTCCCACGGCGAGAACGGAGCCGCCGCGCTTTGCTATGATGAGGATATAAACAAGCTCAGCCTGCCGTATATATCTATAGGCGGGGCTGAGGATTACTGCACTCAGGCAAACAGGCTTTTCGCATCTCTCAGAGAGGCGGACGAAAGAGGCTTCGGCACGGTTTACGCCCACTGCCCCGATACGGGCGGCGTGGGACTTGCGGTTTATAACAGAATGATAAGAGCCGCAGGCTTCGAGGTGATAGATATTGAATAGCCTTGTTATAGGTCTTACGGGACAGACGGGCGCGGGAAAATCCACGCTTGCGGCAAGGGCAGGGGAGCTGGGCTGCAATATAGTCGATGCCGACAGGCTTGCAAGACAGGTGCTTGAAAAGGATTCACCCGTGCTGAAGGGACTTGCAGAAATCTTCGGATATGATATAATAGACGATGAGGGCGCTCTGAAGAGAAGGCTTCTTGCCGGGCGCGCCTTTTCTACAAAGGAAAATACCGAAAAGCTCAACAGGCTCACTCATTCGGGCATAAACAGCCTTGCCGCGGAATACATAAAGGAATACAGACAGCAGGGCGGCATTATAATATACGACTGTCCGCTGCTTTTCGAGAGCGGGGGAGATAAGCTGTGCGACCTTACCGTAGCCGTTACCGCTCCCGAGAGGGTGAGGCTTGAGAGGATAATGTCCCGCGATTCCCTTACCGAAAGGGAAGCCATGCTCAGG
>CACWNZ010000085.1 GCA_902762335.1 uncultured Ruminococcus sp.
ACCTCCGGCAAGCTTCCTGTACCGATTTGAGCCGACGAACCGAGAATCGGGATCACAGGCTCTGCGCCGGCGCGGTCTGCTATAGGAAATATCTTACCCTGTATTTTCCTTTACTTATCAGGAATATAGTGATATAATAATCATGAACGATACGGATACTTGCGCGTGTCAGTCTTACGGAGAGGCTGACGGCAAAACAGAACAGGAGTGATACGAAAATGGGAGAAGAAACCAAACAAAAAAGACGTTCCCGCCAGGTGATTCCTATAGAAAAAGGCATCTATTTAGCGGAGATCGACCGCGAGATACTCGATCTTCTGAAGGAAAACCCGGGGGGGTTGTCGGTTTACGCCCTTCAGGAAAAGCTGAGGGAATACAAGCGCAGTAATTTTTTTGAAGATGACCGTGATTATCGTGCGACTATAAGCACAAGACTGAGATATCTCAGAGCCTTAGGCGAAAAAACACACCTGTTCAGGATCATATCAAATCGTGATGAGGACGACGATCCTGAAGAAAAAAAGAAGCTGTTTTTCTACGTAAGCAAAATGTCAAAGGCGGATATCCAGCTAATGCTCCGTTCATACAGGGCGATAAGGGGCAGACCCCGCGAAAAAAAGAGAAAGACCGAAGATGCTCCCAATGAATACTCCGACGGCACACGGGAATTCTTCTCGGGTCTTACCAAAAAGCAGTTCATAGATTCCTTTGATGATGAATATCCCCCCGCGCCCGAGAATAAAATGATGCCGCAGAATATGAATACGATCCTCTCCGCGATAACGGACAAGATCGCATTGGAGCTTGAATACGGCGATTACAATTTCGATATGAAGCTTTGTCCCCGTATCAACAAGACCGGAAAGCCGAACAAGTATATCATATACCCCATTAAAATGGTCGTTTCTCTCGGCAGATATTATCTCTACTGCAAGCACAAATACTTTACTAATCTCTCGTGTCTTCGTGTGGACAGGATAATCTCCTGCAAAAGACTCGAGGGCGAGAAATGCCCGTGGGGCGCGACACCCACCGAATTTATACTTAACGGCGCGCGCGAGCCGCATTTCGCGCAGCGCCTTTATATGTATACGGGAGAGCCCCTCGGCATAAAATTTATAACTGACGACAGACATATTAACGACGTTATCGATTGGTTCGGCAGTGAAGCAAAGCTTACAAGAAACGAGGACAACACGATAACCGCTGCTGTCAAGGCGGACAGAAAAGCCATGCTCTGCTGGGCGCTTCAGTATTGCAGATTCGTTACCGTTACCGAGCCGCCCGAGCTTGTGGACGATATCAGAAAGGCTCTCGAGGACGCTTCAAAAAAATATAACTGATACAAAGACCCGCAAGGCTCGCTCTGAGCCTGCGGGTCTTTGTACGAAACTATCATTCGTCCTTCATAGCCCTTCTTATCCTGCTGAGTGATTCGGGCGCTATGCCGAGATAGGTAGCAATGTGCTTGAGCGGTACGCGGTCTAAGATCTGCGGAAAATTCTTTCGCAGATACGCATAGCGCTCGGCAGCATTTGAGGTGAGAAAGCTGCTCTCGCGGTAGATCTTGTAGCGCAGCGCCGCCTCAAGCAGACCTATCCATATCGTTTTAAGAGCTTCACTGCTCATAACGAGACGCTTGAAGGCTGCCGCATCAATAAGCATAACGGTGCTTTCCTCTATCGTTTCCCACATACAAAGATGCTCCTCATAGCCCGTTAAGCCTTCGTCCATGAAAAAGCCTCCCTCCGATGCAAAGCCTCTCGTCATATCGTTGCCGTCGCCGTCTATATAATAGCCGCGCACAAGTCCTTCAATGACAATGCCGAACTCATCGGCTCTGTCCCCCATGCATTTTACTGCGGCGCCCTTCGGATATACCCTGAACTGCGACATTTCTACGACCTTTTCAAGCACCTCGTCATCAAGACTTACACCCCTTGCCGCCGCAAGCTGTCTGAGCTGTTCAATAATGGAATTCTTATTCATTTACACCGCCCCTCCCGTGATAAGAGCAAAAACTACGCCGACAATATTCATTCCCCCGTGCGCTATCATACAGGGCAGAAGATGACCGTTCTTTTTATACACGAATATCCATATAAGACCAACGATAAAAGAATAGCCGAAGTTATACCAATCAAGCAGACCGAACAAAACGTTAAAAAGCAGGAGCGCCTTTGTTTCTCCGAGTATTTTTCCGACAAAGCACTTTGCAAAGCCTCTGAAATAGATCTCCTTGAATACTCCGCTGACAAAACCGAGGGCTATTATCCTCATTATTACCGTGCCTACGCTCAGATCGTTCCCGTTATAAGCAAGGTCTGTCCTGCCCGCGGTATAAACGAAGGAATAACCTAAGGCGATGACAAGTGTTGCCGCTAAAGCCGCCGCTCCGATGAGTATATCCTTTACAAGGGACTGTTTTACGGTCACCTCTCTGAGCAGGCTTATCCCGTTCTGCTTATACAGCAGTACCGCAAACGAAAGAAGAACGAGATTGGCAATGATGAGGATCATTCGAAGCCTGCAACGAAAAGTGTAAGTACGGTCGTGATAGTAAGCGCGGTTTTTGCGTTTCTGATATTTGTTTCTGTCATTTTTATCAACCTCCTGAGACTATGATATCACATTCCCTCAGGAGATGCATTGACCTATGTTAAGTCGGAGTATTTTTTTCATGCCTTTTAAGTCATTACTGCTCTGATGCTTCGGCTTCTTTATCGGGCATACGGATACACGTTCTGCCGAGAGTAAGCATTTCTTCGCCGTCGGCAGGTCTTGAATCGGCATATTTCTTCTCAAGACTTTCGAGCTGCTCCTCGGTCACCGTCTTTGAATTGAACGAATAGCTGTTTTCCTCATCATATCTTATCCATTTATCCGTCGAAAACAGCAGCTTCATTTCGGCTCCTTCAAGCTCGTACCACTTGCTCATGGAATGTCCCATACCTCCTGCGGTGTGTATTATCAGGTGTGACTCGGGATAGCATTTTATCACTCCCCACTCACCGTATCTTCCGATATCGACAAGCCTGCCGTCCTTATATGTATACAGCCTGCAGGCGCAGACGTGGGCGGTCCCTTCGCTTATTATAAGCTCGGGTATCTCGTCGCCGTTGAGATCGCAGATATCATAATACATCTTTTCATCGACCGAATAGAGCTTCGGATTCTCTTTATAGAAATCACCAAGCTGCTTTTCATATACCTCTTTCCACGGTCCGTCCTTTGTGGTATCACTAACCTGCGCCGCACTGCTTTCCGCACTATTGTCGCCGCTCTGAGACGCATCAGCTCCGCCGTTTGCGCCGCAAGACGACATGACCATGCACGAGATCGCGCAAAGCATACATACTGCAATTATTCTTGCCTTTTTCATTATTATCCCGTCCTTTCTTTCGGCAGTTCATTCCCTCGGAAGCTCCTCTATGGATCCGAACATCAGCTTTATCGGACCCGAGGTGCAGTCAACGTGAAAATGTCCTGCATACCAATACTTATAGGTAAGCTTTTTTTCGATCTCGCCGAGCCATTCCTCGGTAGAGTGATCCACCCTGCTCTGATCTATATCCGTAAGAAGAGCCTGAAGCGGTAAATATTCAAGCGGAACGGTGTGAGAAAGTACGCCGTCGACCCTCCAGCCCGCTTTTTCGAGCCTGCTCTCAGCGTATGCCTTTATCTCATCATCAGGCTGTTCAGACTCAAACCACTGATAACCGCGGAGCTGACGGATATACTTATCTACGGAATAAGCCCCGCCGAGAACAATATATTTCTGCCCGCAGAAGTCGTATATCTCCCCGTCCTTTGCGAAAATAAGGCTCGGATATTCAGGCTCGGTATATACGATGCCGCCGTGCCATTCACTCTCTTTGTACGACGGGATATTACGGGGGCACTCCTCGTGATTGCCGTGTATGCAGAACAGTGTTATCGGCAGCGTTTCAAGCTCTGCCTTAAGCGAGGCATCATAGCCGAAAAGATAGTAGTTTATACCCGCATCACCGAGTATTATCATAATATCGTCCTTTGTCGTTCCCGTTTTTTCGCAGAATGACCTTACCCTGTCAAAATCTCTGTGCGTATCCCCCGTTATGTAAATATTCATCTCATTACCTCCTTGTTATCCGCAGGCGGAAAAAAATATTTTGGACTACATCATATCACAAGTTTTCATCTTATGCAACAGTTTTTTTACTATACAGACGAATTTTTTAGTATGAGCATAAGGAACTAAGAATGCTTGACACGGCAGATAACAAAGTGATATATTATATCATGACGAGGTGCGGAAATTTCATAAAATACCGGCACCCGATCCGAAAAAAGTGACCGAAAGGAGATAAACAAATGAAAGACCGATCATGCAGGGACGGCAGTAAACGCGCCGTTCCGACACGCCGCAGGGTAATCCTTGCAGCGATACTCTCGCTTTCTATAGGCGCTTGCTCACTGCCCGCTGCCGCCGCTTACGCGCTCCCCGCCGAAAAGACCGCGCAGACCGCAGCAGCCAAGGCTCCCGCCGATGCCGCAGCGACCATAGTCAAAAAGACGGACGGCTCAATAAGTGTGTGCAGAGGCATTCCGGGACAGTCAAGCCTTGATAAGATGCTCGGCGAAGGTGATACTTCAGGCTATGAGGTGTTCTATGACGGAAAAAGCGTTCTGTCCGCAAACGCAATGCCTGCGATCTCAACGGCACAGTTAAACGGCTATTATTCCGTATCCTTCACCTTCCCCGATACGAACAAGGAGGCGTTCATTACCGGGCTTTCATCCGATGCATTGGAAAAGGTACAGAGCAGTATAGTCGCTCATTATGCCGATGGCTACGATTTTGATATTGAGGACCTTGATATAATAGATACCGAAAAGACTGCCGACGTTGACAACGACGACCTGCTCTGCTGGGCTGCAGCGACCTCAAACATACTCCACTATTCGGGTTGGGGCGCAGCGGGCGGCTTTGAGACCGAGGACGACCTTTTTGAGCTGTTTATCCGTGACAATGACGAAAGCGGATCAGAGCAGATAGGTGTTGCCTGGTTTATTGACGGTCTGAAGTTTCTTTCCGACAACGACCCTGACGAGGCGCCGAGCGGTGGCTTTGTAAAGGATTATACTGCCGATGTGCTTACTACCGTGTATGATTTCAAGACCGATGATCCCACAAAAACGATCTCCGAGGTATTTGAAAGGCTACGAAACGGATACGCCGTCAGCATGGATATTGACACCATATATTGGGGTACAGCCCATGCCGTAACTGTATGGGGCTTTGTTTTGAACAACGACTATACCCCCGACCAAAAGGAGCATTATGATGCGATCATTCTTACCGATTCCGATACTGACGAGCTTGAGGGCGTTGACAGGCGCACGGCGAAAAATAAGCTCAACGTAAGATACATGACGCCGTATAACGGAAAGACCGCCGAGCATGATGACTATTTTGAAGATAAGCTGTATGATTCATGGATACTTGAGGGCTACAGCAGCATGGTGCTCATGTCAATGACCACGCTTAAGCCCTACGGCTCCGTTGAGCCCGAAACAGACCCCAAGGCAACGAAGGACAAGCGCGCCTCTGTCGATCTTATGGTGAAGGACTGCATTGCCTTTACGGACGATACTCCTATCAGCTATATTACTGATTTCGAGATAGAAACTATCTACCCCAAAAAGCAGACCTTCTCTGTAAACGACACTATCTTTATAAGCCCGTGCATAAGAAACGGCGGTCCGGTACACTACAACGGAGATCTTACCTATAACGTAAAGATCTATAAGTCCGACGGTACCTTAGCCGCAGAAAAAGAAAAAACCGTCGATCTCTCATCGGTGACCAAAGAGGCGCTCAGCTACGAATACAAGGTCAAAGGTGTGGAATTTGAAGGACTTGATGCAGGCAGCTACAGGGCGGAGATCGAGATAAACAGCAGCAGGGATATTGTCGAGGCTTATTATATCAACAACGGATATTCCTTCAGCTTTGACGTGCTTGAGCAGGAAGAAGACCCCGATCTGTTTATCAGCTTCTCTATCGTTCCTCCCGATGAATACGAAACGCTTGAGCACGCAAGCTTCACCTACGGCTCGTTTGAATCTATTGCGTATGACAGCAAGTATCTTATTGTCAGCTATTACAATAAGGGAGAATGGACACCCTGGCAGCAGCTTGAAAACTATGAGGACCCGGATAATCTTCCCGAGCAGACCGAAATAGCCTATAACGGTCACATGGTAAAATTCGGCGTACTGTTTGTCAACGATGCATCTCATACGAAAAGCGGCAAGGACGAGTTCACGGTCATAGCAGCAGAGCCTCAGAAGCTCTCTATTCCGAATCTTTTTGTAAAAAAGGCGGACAGCTGCACCGAGGAATTCACTCCCCTTGAGGCGGGCGCAACTAAATTAGCCGAGGGAGAGCAGTTAGCTTTTACTGTGATTAATGATTCCGATCCCGAATGGGAAACCGTAGACGGCAGCTACACCTTGTCGATAGAACTGCCATCGGGCGAGGTTATTGAAACAGACGAGGTTTCCTTTACTATGACCATTAACGAGAAGGAAAAGCTTTTCGTGATAAACGAGCTTGACTTTGGCGTTCCTCTTCAGGGCAAATGCGTTGTAAGACTCGATTTAAGAACAATTATCAACGGCGGCTTTACTACCGCAGTAGAAAGTATAGAGCTCGGAACTCTCCGCTTCGGTGAGATACCCTCATCGGTAGTTACCACAGGCTCTGACACCGTTGACGATCACGACGGTCTTATATCACTGCGCGAGGCTTACGAGTTCTGTAAAAGCAGCGGCGGCAAATACGATACCGTTACCTTTGATAAGAGCATGAGAGATAAGTCCGTTATCCTTGACGAGCCTCTCGTTATAGACAGCCCGGTGACGATAGACGGCAGCTACGTAAGCGTGACCGAAGAAGGCGACCCCGTTTTGCTGGGCATATACTTCAACGGATATGATGACAACATGATGCGCTATAAAACTAATACCCTGTTCAGCGTGACAGAAAACGGCGACCTTCATATCAAGGGAATAAACGCCAACTACGTCCAAGGCGACACGGGCGTATTCGTCAGAAATGACGGCGGAAAAGTATTTATAGAAAACTGCGTGATAGGCTCATGCAATGCAAGCGAAAAGGGCGGCGGCATATACACCGACGGCGGCAGAGTCATTGTAAAGAATTCAAGTTTTTACGGAACGAGCGGCTCAAAGGGCGGCATTCTTTACATGACCGGCGGCGCGGACGTAGATATGCTGAACGTAATGGCAATGTTTGCAAGCGCAGATACTTCTGTAATAGAGAATGACGGCGGCGACCTCGATATAGTATACTGCGACTTCATAAGCTGCCGCACAATGCTCGGCGAGGCCTCCGACGGCTGCGTTGTCGTATCGCGCGGCAATACGAATATAATTGCCTGCCGAATCACAAACGATCTTATGTACCCTGAAATGCATTCGCTCAGCGGAGATATAAAAGTCTACGCGAGCGTAATGCAGAATGCCGATGAGAAATACTACAAGAGCGGAGACAACGTAAAGGCAAATGAGTTTGACGTCTATCCTCAGGGTGAATTTGTTAACATTATTGATTACAAAATGGTTTACGGTGAGGACGGCGGGTACAACAATATACTCGTCATCATTCCCGAGGTACTTATGCAGACTAAGGTAAACGTTGCTTCCGTAGGAGGAGCTCTCGCCTACACCGTTGACGGCAGCGAATACAAAAACACGGGAATAAGCGCAGGCTTTGATGCAGGCGAATATGACAAGGATTCCCTCGGTAGATCAAGAGTCAATTATCCCTCACAGGGCAGCGTGCGCGGCGAGTATTGCGAGATCTCCCCCGCTCCCGATAAGCTGCCCGAGCCTCAGACAAGCGAGCCTGAAATCAGCGATCCCGCAAGCAGCGAGCCTGCAAGCAGTGAGCCCGAGAGCAGCGAGCCCGAGAGCAGCGAGCCTGCAAGCAGTGAGCCCGAGAGCAGCGAGCCCGGGAGCAAGACCTCGGTATTCCCGACCGTTGATCCCGACGGCAAGGATACGCCCGCGACAGGTGAGCGCAGCGGGGCTATGTGCCTGCCGATAATCATATCCTTATCGGCATCGCTCGTTATGATCTCAGCCTTCAGAAAAAAGCGCGGCAGCAACAGATAACGGCATCAATCAATTACCGAAAAAGACCCCGAAAAGCATTCACACGGCTTTTCGGGGTCTTTAATTTTTTTGAGAAAGCGAATGATATACGGATCAGTTCTTTTCATAGTAAACTATATCCGTTCCTTATTTTTTCGACCTGTCCCGAACGATGACAGCCGGGGTTCTCACCCGTCAAGTCACAATAAAGCGTCAGCGTTCGTCACGTCATCTGTTCAAACGACAGTTATTGTCATGTTCGTAGAATACGATCATATACTATTGTTGATATTGCACATATTTCAAGGCTTGTTTTTACAATTCTTCTTTTTTCGATTCACATTTCGAGGCACTTTTTCGACCGTTTTATATTGAATTTTCATCACTGTAGTTATATAATACTTAAGGATCAGATAAAAACAATACTTATTAAGAAAGAAGGAGCAACATGATAAAACTTATTGCTGTAAACGGGGACTGCATTTACGGACTGTCCGAAACGACCATTCGCACCGAGGAGTTCGGTATGACAAAGATGTATGGAATAATGATAAAGGACAAGGACAGCGTCGCCTGTGTAAAGGATATCTCATACAGCTTTGGCTTCGTACATGAACTGTTCAATATGATCGTCGAGGAGGAGCTCTATCCCCAGCACCTTACAGAGGTCGTCGAGGATTATCTCTCATTCACTCGCGAAAAGATCATACCCATTGAAATCGTGCCGACCAGGGCGCCCATGCCCAGAACCATTCGGAAGTAGCAGGCAATGATCATGGTAGGTAGTGTACGCAGCAGGCTGAGCAGCGAATAACGGCAGAACGCATAGCTCTGAGCCGTTATTCGCCGTTTATATCTCAGACACCCGGATAAGTCAGTTCCCCGCCGACCCTGTACAGCGGACGAAAAAAAGCACACACCCTGTCGTTTGTGATCGGGTGTGTGCTTTTTTATGCGGATATTTCTGTCAGATTGGTTATCCATATACCCTTTTTTATCATTACTGCGCCGATAATTATCTTGAAAATATCTATACCCTGTATTATCGCATAGACGGTAAGCACGGGCAGAGCGGTAAGATTACAGATAAGCAGAGCAGCAGGCACTGTCACGAGCCATGAAAAAACGCTGTCAAACACAAAGGTTATCAGCGTTTTTCCGCCTGAGCGCAGGGTGAAATACAACGAATTAAGAATACCCTGCACCGGGAAAAACAGCGC
>CACWNZ010000086.1 GCA_902762335.1 uncultured Ruminococcus sp.
GATGTCGTTGTTGGTAAGGTAGTAGCTCCAATTGTGCTCGTTGAGGTCCTCGATGCTCACGTTATATTTCTTCGAAAGGCTGTAGAGCGTCTGACCAGGTTCCACCACGACAAACTGATATTCCGGATAGTCGCGGCACAGTTTTTCCACCGACTTCATGATTTCCTGTGCCGTTTCCTTGACATCTTTTAACGCTTGAAAAAAGGAGTGAAGAATAAATGCCTATTAAATCAGAGCGGCAGTACCGCAGCATGAGCATGACGGTAAAGCCGCAAAAGGAAAAGCTTATAGACACGGATTACTACGTTGAGGGCTATGCCGCCAATTATGAGCGGTACAAGCTCTTTGATGACTTTAACGGCGATCCCGTTTATGAGCAGTTCAGAAGAGAAAATTTTGAGGGAGTTGACCTCAGTGACGTTATCATGCAGTACGATCACTGCGGAGAGGTCTACGCCCGATGCAAAAACGGTTCCCTTATCGTTCGCACGGACGACAAGGGACTTTTTATTGCCGCAGATCTGGGACGAACTCAGCGCGGCAAAGAGATCTATGAGATGATATCAAAAGGAATGGTGGATAAAATGTCATGGTCGTTTATTCCCGGAGAGTTTCATTTTGACCGTGACACCCGCACCATAACCTATGACAGCATCAAAAAGATATTTGACGTGTCGGCGGTGTCGATCCCTGCCAATGACACGACAGATATACATACCCGAAGTCTTGTTGACGGAGAGATCAAAAGGGCTGCGCAGGAGTTGCGCCAAAGGGAAATACTCAAGCTTAAGATCAAGATCAAAACCGTAACAGGAGGTTAAAAAAATGAGCAGACTACAGGAAATCGAGACAAGACTTGCACAGATAAGACAGGAAGCAGAAGCAGAGGGCGCGGACCTTGAAGCCCTGACCAAAGAGGTTGACGCTCTCACACAGGAAAGAGCGGCAATCATCGAAAAAGAGGAAAGAAGAAAGAGCATACTCGGAAAAATAGCGAACGGATCTGTCGGTGCGCCCTCCGCACAGCAGCCGCCTCAGACTGCCGACAATGAAGCTCAGCGCAGCGCTTTAGAATTTGTCAAGAACAATCGTATGACAATGGAAGTCCCGCAGATGCGTTCCGTGCTTCTTTCCGGCGGTACGATCGCAACACCTACCAAGGTCAGCGGTATCAATGACCTGCCCGGTGGAGTTTGCAGTATCGTTGATATGGTCACGGTCGAGGACTGCACAGGCATGAGCGCTGATAAGGTCGCTCTGGTAACAGTGGACAGCTCAGCAAGTGCTAACACTGAGGGCAGTGCGGCAAGCACAAGCGAGCCGACCTTCGCTTATGTGAGCATTACACCTACCACATACAGCCTGGTGAGTTATGTTTCCAACGAGATCAGGAGACAGTCGCCCCTTAACTACACAGAAAAAGTAAGAGCTTCAGCTGTCAAGGCTCTCAGACGCAAGGCGGCCGCTATTATCACCACAGCGGCGATCACAAGCACTCACGGCACCGAGATAATTGCATCTGCCGTCGGCGCTACAACATTGCGTGATATTGCTCTCGGCTACGGAGCTGATGATGAGGTCGCAGGCAACGCTGTGCTGTTCCTCAACAAAACAGACCTTGTCGCCTTCGGTGACGTAAGAGGTACCAACGAGAAGAAAGCGGTCTATGAAGTCATACCTGACGCCGACAACCCCAACACCGGCATCATCAAGGACGGCGGGCTGAGCGTGAAGTACTGCATCAACCCCAACTGCACGGCTCTCACCGGTACCACCAACACCAGCACTACGGCAACACTTCCGACCATGTTCTACGGTGTGCCCTCAGCTCTCAAGCTTGACCTTTTCGGCCCCATGGAGATAAAGGCGAGCGAGGATTACAAGTTTGCTGAGGATCTGCTTGCTGTGCTTGGCAAGGCATCGTTCGGAGCGGGACTTGTCGTCAAGGGCGGCATTGTAAAGGTCAGCCTTGCAAAGGCGACTTGATAAAAATGAAAGGAGCGGAGAGATATGCTTGAAACGATAAAAGCCGCGCTGCATCTGTCCGGAGATGACATGGACGTTGAAGTAAATTCGGACATATCCTCCGCGCTTGAGGATATGCGGCGTGTAGGAGTGACGACTGCCGTTCCCGATACGGAAAGCGCCCTTGTAATAAAATGCGTTGAGCTGTATGTGAAGTGGCAGTATGACTATCTCGGTCAGGCTGACAGATTCAGGCAGCACTACGAGCGCCTGAGGGACAGTCTGAGTCAGGGGAGTGACTATAATGCAGAGCCTTGAATTCAACAAGCGGGTCACGCTGCAGCAGGTCAGGACAGGTACAGGGCATAACCGGACTGACGAAACGATAAAGGAGCTTACTGTCTGGGCAAATGTGCAGGAGCTCTCGATGTCATTGAAACTGAGCACGGCGAGCGTTGGAATGAGTGCGGACAGAATAGTACATCTCTGGAGGCACGAATTTGAGGGCGGTGCGTACAACCGTGTAATTATCTCCGGAATCGTCTACCGGATAGAGAGCATAGGCGCAAGCGTCAACGATCAGTTTGTAAAACTGATTGTTGTGAGGGGGTAATATCATGCCCACAGAAGATTTTATCACCTGTGATTTTCCCGATCTTGACGGATTTATAAAGCAGCTTGACCTTTTTGACGAGAATGTCAACAAAGCGCTGAGAAATGCAATGAGCTCCTCCGCCGACATGATCGTGTCCGCACAGAAAAGACTTATCTCGCTTAAATCCCGCCGCCTTGAGGCGCATATAAAAAAGGGAGAGATCAAGACGCTGAAAAACGGCGGCCTGAGCATAACCACGGGCTATCAGGCCGAGGCGTTCCGGACAGATAGCGACGGTTTCAATGCGGGTGTCGTCGGCATGACCTTTGAGTACGGCCGCCCCGGCTCGGGGGTCAGGAGCAAGGAAACTATGACACAGACACGTCATGGCAAACGGCTGTCTGTAAGAAAGGGCAAAATTGACGCCGTACCGCATATAAGAAGGGGCTTTGACGAGACGGTGCAGAAGGCAGCGGAGCACCTGATCGAAGCCTACAACAATGAGGTAAACAGGCTCGGAGGTACATAATATGAGTTTTTTTGAAAAGCTTGACGAGCTGCTGTCCGCACTGGAGATCCCGTGCTATGAGGGACAGCCCGATTTTGGTGAGGAGCCCGAGCCCGAGGCTTTTATCAGCTACAATGTCTATGACTATCCTGCCCTGAGCGGCTGCGGAAAGGAGCTTGTGACATGCTATAATGTCACGGTGAATATCTACACATCGGGAGAGAACAGGGCAGTGATAGCTGATAATATCGCCCATGCCCTGTGGAACCTTGCGGAGCCGGAGGGCTTTGTGCGAAGGGGCGGAAGCTGCGGCTATACGGACGACTATCCCGACCATTATCACAGGATCATTGAGATGATCTGTAACTACAATAATAACGAATAAACAGGAGGAAAGAAAAATGCCTACTAACAACACCACGAGCGCAAAGGCGCCGATCAATGTAACGAAGCTTGTAATGTGGCCTTACACCGAGGCAACAGATACCTACGGCACAGTGTTTGACTTTGATAAGCGTTTCATGACCTATACGGACAACCTCGGCTCTAACACCACGCCCCTTTATGGCTGCGGTGTGCAGGTCGATCAGGCAACAAGGATAGGCAAGGGAACGATCACCTACGGTGTACACGCCTTCACGAAGGACGAAAGGAACAAGATATTCGGTGAGACTATCGATACCAACGGTGCGGTGGTCACAACGGGCAAGGAGGTCGTTCCCATAGTTGCAACGGCGCACGCCGAGGAGCTCAGCAACGGCAAGCTCAATCTGTACAAGTATTTCAAGGTGCAGTTTGCGCCTAACGAGATCAGCACTCAGCAGGTCACGGACGGCTCTGTGACCTTCTCTACAACGCAGATACAGGGCACCTACAGCCGTAACGAGAGCCTTAACATGATGAGGGCGATCTACTATAACGCCGACCCGACAGACGACGCATCGCTTATCAACTCGTGGTTTACGACTGCGACCTATATCGGCGGTACCTGATGCTCAGGGATATAGACAGCTTCAGCGAGCGCAGGACTATCCATATAGCAGGGCGTGAGTACAGCGTAAAGCTCTCGCAGGACGCCCTGCTTTACACGGAAACATTTGTCGGACCATTAGAGGAAGTGTTTGAAGCTCAGACGTGGAGCAGGGCTGATATCATACAGCTCTGTATGGCGCTTTTCTGCAGTCTGCCGTCTAACCGCATAGCAGTGAGACAGCGCCGCTGGGATAAGCTGAGACCCTCAGCGGCCGAGCTTGACGAGCTGATAGAGGAGCGTGATCTGCCCCTTCTGAGCGCAGAGATACTCCGCACGGCTCTGGCGTCGCTGCCTGCCTCAGTTTCGGACGAGGAGGCCGACAAGGACAAGGCGGTCAATGTAATGACGGAAGGACACATGAGGGCGCTGTATGTTGATGTTCTTCGCCGTCCCGAGGCCGAGTTCTGGCAGAGCACCAAAAAGGAGATAATTGATCGGATAGACTGTTATCTCGAGGTAAAGGGGCTGAAACAAACGCCTGTCAAGGTCAAGCGTTACGCAGATGAATAGAAACCCCTGATGATGATCCCGCCTGCTGACTTCAGAACAGGCGGGATCTTTTGTATAGAAGGACGGTGAAAAAATGGCAAACGGCAGAAGCTTTCTGACAAGCTTTTCTACCAAGTGGGACAACAAGGGAATAACCGGCCTGAGGTCTGAGCTGAAAGAGCTGCGAAAAGAAATGTCCGAGAACAAAAAGCAGCAGAAGGAATACAGCAAGGAGATACGTGAGGCACAGGCTGAGATAAAGGCTATCGAAAAAGAGATCAGAGCGACAGGGTCGGCTACCGATGCGCAAAAGCAGAGAATAGCACAGCTCACAGCGCTGATCGACAACGACACCGAGGCTATAGAGCGGCTCAGGGTCGAACAGTCCCGTCTGCAGAATCAGATCAACGACACCAACGATCAGATCAAACGGGAGCAGGAGGCTCTTGCCAAGCTCAAAGAAGGAATGGGCGGGGCAAAGTCGGCCGCAAAGGAGCTGGTCACCGAGGTCGGTGCTATAGCTGCAGCGGCTGCTGCGGCTACTGCGGGTCTGTTTGCGTTTACGCGCGAGGCGGCGCAGTGGGCTGACAGTGTCAATACCTTAGCGGTCACGACAGGTCTCGGAACAGACGAGATCCAGAAATTCATGTATGCTTCAAACCTGGTCGATGTGAGCCTTGATACAATGACAGGATCTCTTACCAAACTAAACCGCAGCATGGCATCAGCGATCAAAAGCGAAGGGTCTGAGGCGGCGCAGGTTTTTAGTAGTCTTGGTATCAGTGTTACGGACGCTGCGGGCAGGATACGTGACCGAGAAGAGGTATTCTACGAGGTGATAGACGCTCTCGGAGGGATAGAAAACGAGACCGAGCGGAACATTGCAGCAATGGCGCTTTTCGGCAAGTCCGCCGAGGCGCTGAATCCTCTCATCGAGGGCGGCGCCAAAAAGCTCAGGGAGATAGGCGACGAGGCCGAGAGAGCAGGACTTATATTGTCTCAGGACGTACTTGATAATCTCAACAGCTTCAACGACAAGGTCGATCTTCTCAGCTCCAAGGGTACTGCGATCAAGAACCTGTTAGCGTCTGAGATGACCCCCGCCCTTGACGGGCTGCTTGAGGTCGGTGATGAGCTTCTCAACGAGATAAACAGGCTCGCGCAGTCGGGTGAGCTTAAAAAGATCGCAAAGGAAATAGGCGAAGGGATAAGATCAGCGGCAGAGGCACTGAAAAACATAATCACCTTTGTGTGGGAGTACAAGGAGGCTATAGGCGCTGCTGTTGCAGGCATGGTAGCGTTTCGCGTTGCCATGAGCATTGCTAACCTCGTCAAGTCTCTTGTTACTGTGTTTCAGGCTCTTACCTCGGCTACACAGGCGCAGACGGTCGCACAGGGCGCACTCAACGGCACAATGGCAGCCAATCCGATAGGAGCACTAATATCCCTTGTCGTCGGGCTGACAACGGCTCTGGCAACTCTTGCGGTTACAACTGCGACAAACACAGACGCGGTAGAAGCGTATTCTTACACGCTCATGGACAACATGCAAAAAATGCGGGAGCTGAAGGAGAACTACGATAAGACTGCGGACAGTGTCGCAGAAGAGGCAGCGGTGCTGCATTTCCTTCGGGAGGAATATGACGAGCTGCGGAGCAAGGTCGATCTGACGGCAGCGGAGAAGAAAAGGCTTGACGAGGTGGCCGGCGAGATAGCCCAGAGCCTTGGCACGGAAACTCAGGCTCTCAAGGATCAATCGGGAGCGTACAGAGACCTCACGGTCGATATTGACGAGTATATCAAAAGCCTCGAAAAACAAGCGTTGACCGACTACTACGAGGAGAGCAT
>CACWNZ010000087.1 GCA_902762335.1 uncultured Ruminococcus sp.
TCCTGCCCTTTTTATAGAGTTTTTTTATTCTGAGAGCGGTCTTTTTTTTAAAATAGCCGGTTATATCGTATTTGCTCCGTGAGCCTGCGGGGGTATCCACGGATATTCTTTCTGCACCGAAAACCGAGGATACGGCGTCTCGATAGAATACCACTGTCTGTATCCTGTGATAGGGCAGAATAAAGTCCTGGTCTAAGAATACTCCTCTTTTAATATGGACTCCGTCCTTTTCAAGTCTGTATTTGTAATTTCCGTAGGAATAGGTATAATACAGCAGTACCGCAAAAACGTACAAAGCGTTTATTCCCAGAGATCCTATTATTTCGGGTATGCTCTGCGGCTTTATAAGGAACTGCTGCAAAAGGCTGAGAAGAATGAGTATCACCGATATTTTAAGGTGATTTACAAAGGTATAGGGGTGTGTCTTTTTGAATTTAGCATTCTTATTCAACTGATCTCACCCGCTTTTTCTTCGTTTTCGGGTACTGCAAGCTCCATTATCATTTCTGCGTTTTCAAGAGAAATATTGCTTATCACTGTAAAAGAGCCCGTGAGCATAACGTATACCGAATAGGTACGGTACAGCTTTTGTATAAGTCCCTGCGATATTATGCAGTATTGTATATCATTAACGGCAATGCGGGTATATCTGTGTATAAAAAGCCCCCGTCTTACGTTTACGTTGCATTCGTCCGCGGAGTAGGTCAGACAGTGATAATACAGCGGAACAAAGAAAAACACGCACAGAAGATAAGCGCAGAGCAGGATAACGCCCAAAGCAGCGCCTATTATCGGCATAAAATATATCAGTACGCAGTCCGCTGCCTCGGCCGCAATATAAATAAGGCTCGCGTCGGTTGCCGTGACAAGCACGCCGCGCTGCGAACGGAATTCTTTTTTCTTCGGGACGGTTTTTTTCATCAGCATCACCACCGGCGTGTAAATATCTGAAATTTATAGTGCCTCAGCCGCCGTATAATACCGAGAGCTTCGTGTCAGATGAGCCTATTGATATTATACCCGTGTCGGTAAGGTCGGGCAGAGTAAATATCTCCGAGCTTTTATTATAGCCCAGCTTGGTTATGCACGGATAAAGAGAGGTATAGCAGCCCGCAAAGTCCAGCGCGCCCGCTATTGTGGCCTCGCCGGCGCATTTGTTTTTCTCGCTCTCGTCTGCGCCCCTTTGCGGAAGCCTGTCCGAGGTGTATTTCAGCTTCTTTGATGAGGTAACGGAGCCGTTTTTTATTCCGTAGTAATACTCGTTTACCGCATGGCTCATCTCTGAGGCTGCAAAGGCAAGAGCCTCGCGCTCTACCTTGTCGGTATTTGCATATCTGAAAATATTATACAGAGGATAGTCGTAGCCTGTCATAGGAAAGATATTATCGGCTGATACCTCTTCCTTAAGATAGATGCCGCCGTTTCTGTCAAAGCAGAAGTAGGGCAGACAGCCGTTGTATATCTCGTAATATTTCATATAGTTCTTATTATCATAGCCGAAATATTCCAAGGCTCCGCCTACGGTGCAGTGCTCGGCAGCCGTTCTTCTCTCCTCGGGAGAGGCGCTTTTTGGCGGAAGTCTGTCCTCGCAGTATCTTGGGGCGTAATTATCGGAATTCACTCTGCCCGCAAGAATAGCCGCATAATAGAGCTTGAGCATATTTTCAAGCAGCTTAGAATACAGCTGAGGATTGTTAGTGATATATTCGGGAAGCTCGTCAAGCTTTGATATATGAACGAAATTTGCGGTAAGATCGCTTTCCTCCTCGTCCTCCTCCTCTTCCTCCTGCAGGGATACCTCAGAAGGTCTTGAGGGCTGAGTAAGCTTTATTTCCCTGTCCGCACGGTCGTCCTTTTTACTGCAGGAGCACGCTGCTGAGGAAAGCGCGGCAAGGGCGCATAATAACAGTGCCAATATTTTCTTCATAGCGTTTTCCCTCCCGTAAAAGTCAGCGCCGCAGGCTCATGGTTACCGTATCAGACCGCGTTGGCTGAGAACAGCAGTCTGAGGTCATCGGCAGACGCATAGCCGTCCGCGTCAAGTCCGTTTGCGGCTTCAAACCGCGCAAAGGCTTCGGCAGTGACGCTGCCGAAATATCCCGTCGGCTCGTTTTCAAAATATCCGAGCGTTCTCAGGCGTTCCTGTATCTTATATACGTCGTCGTTCTGCTCGCCTTCTCCGTATGCAAGTCCGTCATAGATCTCAAGTGAATCGTCAGCCTCAACTCCCGATGAGCTTTCCTCGGGCTGAGAGCTTTCCTGTGTAACGCTGCTCTCGGGCTGAGAGCTTTCCTGTGTAACGCTGCTCTCGGGCTGAGAAATTTCCTGCGGGGCGCTGCTCTCGGGCTGAGAGCTTTCCTGCGCAGTTTCCGATACGCCGGGATCATTTGTTTCGGGATACATAGTCTCTATAATAAAGGCAAGAGCCTCTACCATGCTGTTGCCCTGTCTTTGTATCAGCAGACTGTCAAGCTCGTATACATGACCGTTCTTTACCGCTCTGAGTTCCTTGAAGTCGCTGTCGTTCTCTATAGAGCTTTTTATCCCCGTATCGCAGAAAATAAAATCGGGATTTGAGAGCTTTATGCTTTTTTTCGTGTCCTCGGGGGTATGAGACGTTCCGCATACGTTCACGGCGTCGGTATAGCTCAGCACCCTTCCCGCAGGGCTGTTTTCCGTTGCCGCAGTGCCTTTGGTATCATATATATAGCACACGGTGGTAACTATATCCTTTTCGGGAACGAGCCTTTGCAGGTCGCTCATAGTCATGAGTATGGAATTTGCCTTTTCGGTGCCGTTTTCTCTGCCCTTGTTGTTTCCCTCTGCAACGGCGCTTATATTGGAATACAGTCTTATAAGCCCCTCGCTGTCCTCTGCGGGGACCATTACGGCTATCCTCACGCCGCTGTCTCTGATATTGTCGTATATGCTGTCGGCTATAGACCTGTCTGCAAATACTATATCGGGACTGAAGGAAAGGATCTTATCCGCCGAGGGAAAAGCCTTTGAACCCACCGAGGGAACGTCCGCGATCTCACGCTGTGTGCATTCGTCCGAGCGCGCCGTTATCAGATCGGCATAGCCGCAGGATATAAGTATATCGGCTATGCTGTCGCTGAGGCAGACTATCGAATCGGGGCGTTTTTCAAAGGTGTAGTTGCCGAGTATAACGGGATAATCTCCCTTTTTGTCCGTCCTGCACGCCGCTGCGGATATTATTATCAGCAGGGCTGCGGCTAAAGCAAGTATCTTCTTCATATCCAAACTCCTGAGTAGACCTGTCAGCGCCTTGAAGCCGTCAGATAGTTAAGGCATTGTATTGCGCAGCGGGGCGAACGACCGCCTCTTGATATGGCGAATTTCTCTGCCTCGGCGGTAAGCTCCTCTATGCTCATATTGAGCTTCTGATCACGCGCAAGCGAAAATACTATCTCAAGGTACTGCTCCTTGTCGGGCTTTGTAAAGCCTACCGCAAGACCGAATCTGTCCGAAAGTGAGAGTGTCTCCTGTACTGTGTCGTTAAAATGGATATCGTCGCCCTGTCTTTCGGCAAAGCTCTCCTTTACTATGTGTCTGCGGTTGGACGTTGCGTAGATGAGCGCGTTTTCGGGGCGCACCGCAAGACCGCCCTCTAACACCGCCTTGAGCTGAGCGTAGCTCTTATCCTCGGTCGGGAACGAGAGGTCGTCTATGAAGATTATGAACTTGAGCGGTATCTGCGCTATCCTCTCGGCAAGCAGAGGAAACTCCGAAAGCCTGTCCTTAGGCATTTCTACCATTCGCAGACCGTCCTTATAATACTCGTTGAGAATAGCCTTTACCGTAGAAGATTTTCCGGTGCCTCTGTCGCCGTAAAGCAGACAGTTATTGCTCTGCATACCCTTAAGAAAAGCGAGCGTGTTATCTACGACGAGCCCTCTCTGAAGGTCGTAGGTCTTGAGCGACGATATTTTTATAGGGTCGGGGAACTGCACGGGCTCGATACGCTTGTTCCGCCAGATAAACGCGCGGTATCTTGCAAACATCCCGCAGCCGTTCCGTTTGTAAAAATCGCTGAGAGTATCTATTATTTCGTCCTCGTGCAGAAACTCGGTAACGGGCTGACCCGTCTCCCATCTCGGCAGATTGTTTGCCACTGTGCCGAGCTCGTCACGATGGGTATAGTCAGCAAGTATCCTGTCGGGCGAAAGAAGGCTTGCCCTTCTTATTACCGAGAGGTCCCTTCTTATAGCGTTTATGGTTTTTGAGGGCATTTGCTTTTCCTTGCCCGCAGCGGCAGCCCTTGAAAAGGCGTTTTCATCAAAAAGGGCAGTCTCTGTCATATAACGGGCAAAGTCCTCGGTACATTCTCTCTCGCACAGCAGAGAAAAGAACTCTCCCCATGCCCGGGCAAACTCGAACACGGGCTTATCTATCGAGCAGAGCAGCTCATAATATGCCCTTATTACCGATCTTTCTCTTATACCGCTGTATATCGAAAGCGACGACATCATCAGCGCAGCCTCTTTTGTGGAATTCATATACCCCATCTACCTTTCATTGCCGTTTGCTATAATTATTCTACTACTATCTCCCTTTGCAGTCAATGCGGCAGCAAAAGGAGTCCCGGTCTTTTCAGAAAAGGTCGTTTGCAGACTGCACGAAGGCGGTGATTATCTGCACGGACTTATCCGCTGCAAGTCTGCTGAAGGAGGAATACTCTATTCCGTCGTCCTCGCTGCTCATACTGTCCGATATACAGCGCAGCACCGCAAAGGGAAGATTGTTTATCCTGCATACCTGACCGATGCTGCCGCCCTCCATTTCGCAGGCTATCGCGCCGAAGCGGTCATTGAGCGCCGCTCTTCTTTCGTTTCCGCCTATGAATTGGTCGCCCGTGGCTATTATTCCCGTAACACGGTTATTTTCGCCTATGCTGTGGCAGGCGGCTTCAAGTCTTTTTATAAGCTCCTCACTGCACGGGATCTCGATAATGCTCTCGTCCGGGAGAAAAAGCTCGCCGGGTCTGTCGCCGATAATGGTGGTGTCCATATCGTGCTGTACCACGGCGCGGGCTATAACAACGCAGCCTATATGCGTTTTTTCGCAGGTGCTGCCCGCTATGCCCGTATTTATTATGCATTCGGGGCCGTATCTCATTATCATGGTCTGCGCGCAGACGGCGGCGTTTACCTTGCCGATACCGCTTTTTGCTGCTACGCACTCAGTGCCGCCGAGCCTGCCGCGTGTAAAATTAATACCGCTTATCGTCTCTGAAGCAGTGTCGGTCATTTTTTCGATTATCCCGTTTACTTCAATATCCATTGCGCCTATAAGTCCTATCATTTTTGTTCCTCCCTCGTTATCGTCCGAAGCTTTCAACATCAAAAGCCCTGAAGGTTGAAAACTCCTCTTAAAAAATCAAGCGGCGCATTCATCGTTTCAGGTAGAATGAGCCGCTTTGCTGTTTTGTGGTCTCTGCCGATGGCTTATGCAGCCTTTGAGCTCTCTTCGGTCTTAGAGCCTTCCCCGGTCTCTGAGCTTTCCTCGGTCTCTGAGCTTTCCCCGGTCTTTGAGCTTTCCTCGGTCTTTGAGCTTTCCTCGGTGGTCTTATTTGAATAGAAGCCTTTGAACGATTTTTCTGTCTCCTTCTTGCGTACCACGTTGCCCTCGTTATTAGAGCCGTCGGTGTATATCATCATATACTTTTCCGTATCCGAGAGCACTGCGCTGTAGGTGACGTCCTTATCAACCTCGTCCTTGCCGAAAAGATGGAAAGAGCCCGTTTCCTTTATCTCGGCAATAACGCGCGCGGCGTTCTCGTCCTTCTTTTCCGTATCGAACTCATATAATTCGCATACGACGTTTGAATTGTTGACGTTATAGATATATCTCAGTCCTGCCTTTGCGCCGATGACTTCGGAAAGCATTTTGGTGGGATCGGTCTTAGAGGGCAGGCAGTTGAGCGCCTGAAGGTACTTTACAAGCCCGTCAAGATCGTCGGTGTAATCCTTGTACGAAATGCCGTCCGTCAGCACGGCCTCAGCCGTGTCTATGTTTTCGTAGTTGGGCTTCTGTCCGAAGCAGCCGCTCAGAGAGAGCATAAGAGCGGCGCAAAGTATAGCAAGTATTATTCTTTTCATAATTTCCTCCGTTTTATTCCTGTGAAATAACAATAAACCTATTATAACTCATTTTCCCTTTCAATTCAAGTACAGATTACAGAAAAATAACGGCTGACACGCCTGTAAAAAGGGTATCAGCCGTAAAATTATTTGAATTTGAACATATCGCCGTAATCGTCGGAGAAGCCTGAGCCGGTGTTTCCGTCCTGCGAGGGTGGGGGATTCTGACCCTGCCCGAAGCCGTTCTGATAGGGCGTATTATTCTGACCCTGCCCGAAGCCGTTCTGATAGGGCGGATTATTCTGACCCTGTCCGGCTGCGCGTTCTGATCCATTCCCGCATATCCGCCGCTGTAGGTGTTAAACGGAGAATAGCTGCCGCCGACGGACTGAGGAGTTACGGGAGCAACGCTTCCGCCGAGTGAGATCCTTCTGAAGAAAGCGTTTATTACCGAAACGAAGAACATATTGCTGAAGGTATAGGAAAGCAGGCACAGATATATCGACCAATAGTATTGAAAAGACCGGAAGAAGGTATCAACGCCTAACCGGATAACTATCTGAAAGAAAATGAAGAAAAACAGTACGGCGTTTGCGGTGGCGATCATTATCGTTGCAAATCTGAGCCCGTTAGGCTGCCTTAAGGCGATATCACCGGTATGGATATATCTTTTTACCGAAGAGATGAAGCCGGGAATAAGTAAGCCTTGGAATATTTTGGAAATAAGCATTATGATAGATGCTATGAGGATCAGATAATAGGTAGAGGGAGCATTCGGCGGGAAAAGATTTACGCCCGATCTGATATAGGTTATTACGTCGTAGATCGTAAGCGCTGCCCATGCAAGACCCTCGATGATGCCGAAAACCTGAATAATTGTGAGGAAAGGGAGCATACTCTCTGCGGAATTATAATTTTTGCTTTTTGCATAGATCGCAAAGGCGCTGATAATGGGCAGGATCCTGACGATAAGGATAATGCTGAGAGCTATTATCATTACGTCTATGCTCGTCATAAGATCACCGAACAATACTGTGATCCCTAAGGAAGAGTAATAGGTGTCAAGGCTTGCCGACAGATGTATCTTTATTGAGATAAACTGCCAGAGCAGATATATAAAGAAAACCGAAACGACGCAGAGGGTTATTGCAAACCCGAGCATTTTTCCGCTGCCGCCTACGGCGCGTACGCTGTCGTTATCGTAAAAATGCGGGGTGCGGTCCTGAGAGGGTGCCTGCTGAGAATACATTGTAAAATTGCTCCTTTCCGTACTTTATTTCATTCTTTGTCAAGCTTTACGGGCGAGCCTTCTGCGGGAGCCTCGCTCTGTACGGGAGGCTGTGCGGGGTACTGCGTTTTGGGCTTGAAGGGATTTTCGGGAGCCTGAGGAACGGGAGGTGTCTGTCCCGTGTAGATATTTTTGTAAATATCCTGATAATACTGATTTGCCTTGTGATAGGGAGTGAAGCCTGCCGACTGGTTGTAGTTATAGGTGTTGGGTGTGGTGTAGTCGGGTATATTCCCGGTCGAGGGGACTGAATGAGCCTGATTGTAGGCTGCAAGCCTTGAATTTCTTATTATCATATCCGCCGACATAGCGTAGGAGCCTGCCATAGCCGCAAGGCATACGAATATTACCGCAAGAGCCGCAAAGATGAGCACGTTGAAGGAATTGAGTATCATTTCGGAATTTTCAAGTCCCTTGACAGCCTTGTCTGCGGAGATCCTCTCGATATACTCTTTGGGGGGAGAAACAAGCTTGAAGAGCTTTACGCAGAAGGCTATAACAGAGGTGAGCGCGCCGATGACAGCCATAAGGAAAAGCAGGGCGGTGCCTTTTTTTGCGATAAAGCCGTCCGTTATGTTCCTGTGTATGGAGCCCGCGAATCTGAGAAGACCTATCTCACAGCAGATTATTGAAACGCCGAGGAAAAGGGTAAACCAGAAAAGTCCCGTTGCGGTGAAGTTGATGCCGTCCTTATAGCCGTCTATATCGTTGTAATTGATAACGCTGACCGATGCAAAGCTTACGACGACCGCAAGAGCCGTATAGATAAGCGAAACGACCGTGCCGAGTTTGAGGAAGGTAAGACCCGCGCCCGTGGGGGGCTCGGCGTTTACGCCTGCCTTAGCAAAGAAAAGCCCGATAGCAAGGAATATGAGCAGCAGGGAAGTGAGAGTTCCGAAGATGATATTTACGACGGGCGCCGAGCCTGAGCCGAATATCTGATAGACGGAACTGAGTACGCTGAGTCTGCTGTCGAATATCATAGCGCAGATAGCCCTGCCGAGAACGATAAGCCCGAGCGCCATGAGCGAAACGCTGAGAGTTACAGGCATAGCTTTGGAGAACAGATTCTTTGAGGGATCCGGGGTCCTTACCGTGTTATACATTGAATTGAGATTGTTCATGTTGATTATGACCGCCTTTCTTATATTATTCCGACGATGAACGTCTGTTATGATTATATAACATTTGCCTGTTTATAGCAACATAAAAACACTTTAAATAGTAGTATTTTTTCATATCTATGACTAAGAAAAACGGATATTATTTATCTTTCGGGATCACTCGCAGGAAAAAAGCCGTGTATTATTATCCGTTCTGCTGTATTTTGCTGTTTTTTTATCAGAAATATTGACAAAATACTGCTGAAGAATATAAAATAAAACTGTATTTTTTATTTTTCGGGAGGAAGAAAAAATGGAAAAAAGACCGTTTATAACAAAGGAAAAGGCTGAGGAGATCATCAGGGAGATACCCACTCCTTTTCATATATACGACGAAAAGGGCATAAGAGAAAACGCCCGCAGGCTGAAGGCCGCCTTTGCATGGAACAAGGGCTTCAGGGAGTATTTTGCGGTAAAGGCTACGCCCACGCCCGCCATACTCAGAGTGCTCAAGGAGGAGGGCTGCGGCACGGACTGATCATCTATGACTGAGCTGATGATGAGCGAGAGATGCGGCTTCAGAAACCCCGAGATAATGTTCTCGTCAAACGATACCCCCGAGGAGGAGTTCCGCTATGCAAACGAGATAGGGGCGATAATCAATCTTGACGACATAACCCACATAGATATGCTCAAGGAGGTCTGCGGCATACCCGAGACTATCTGCTGCCGCTATAATCCCGGCGGAACATTCTCTATCTCAAATCAGATAATGGATAACCCGGGCGATGCAAAATACGGTATGACAAGACCCCAGATAAGAGATGCGTTTATCCGTCTTAAGGAACTTGGCGCAAGGAATTTCGGCATTCATTCGTTCCTTGCGAGCAACACCGTATCCAACGAATACTACCCCAAGCTTGCAAGGATACTCTTTCAGCTTGCAAGAGAGCTCAGGGAGGAGACGGGCGTTAAAATCACCTTTATAAATCTCTCGGGCGGTATCGGTATTCCCTATACACCCGACAAGGAGCCTAACGACATAATGGCAATAGGCGAGGGAGTAAGAAAGGCGTTTGAGGAGATACTCGTTCCCGCGGGCATGGGAGACGTCAGCATATATACCGAGCTGGGACGCTTTATGCTTGCGCCCTACGGTCATCTTGTTACAACTGCTATTCACGAGAAGCACATACATAAGGAGTACGTCGGCGTAGACGCCTGCGCCGCAAATCTCATGCGCCCCGCTATGTACGGAGCCTATCATCACATAACCGTACTCGGCAAGGAGAACGCTCCCTGCGATATGGTATATGACGTAACGGGCTCTCTGTGTGAGAACAACGACAAATTCGCCATAGACCGCAGACTGCCTAAGATCGACAAGGGAGACATTCTCGTTATACACGATACGGGCGCTCACGGCTTCTCTATGGGCTATAACTATAACGGAAGACTGCGCTCGGCTGAGGTGCTTCTGCGTGAGGACGGCTCATTCATGATGATACGCCGCGCAGAGACTCCCGACGATTACTTTGCTACCCTTGAGGGCTTCTGGGACAAGATCTGAGCCTGAGAAAATGATCCGATAATTCATAAGCATGAGGAGCTGCCGTGTTTCTGCGGCAGCTTTTTTACGCGTATATTTCACAGAATATACACGCCACAGCCAAAATATTACAAAAATTTTATTATTCCTATACAAAATTGTAATTGAATATTGAAAAAAAATAGCTTATAATAAACATACACTATAAACCGTATCATACGGAAAAATCATAGGGGGAATCATTATGCAGTTACTCAAGAAATGTATTGCGGAATGTATCGGCACCTTCGTTCTCGTGCTGTTCGGCTGCGGCACGGCTATCGCTCTCGGCTGCAACGCTGCACAGGCTGACGGCGCCTACTTCATGACGGCTCTTGCCTTCGGTCTGGTCATCGTTGCAATGGCTTATTCCATAGGCAACGTATCGGGCTGCCATATCAATCCCGCGGTATCCATCGCAATGTTCGTCAGCGGCAAAATGAAGGCTAAGGAATTCTGCGCATACGTCTGCTCACAGTTTATCGGCGCGATCCTCGGCGGCGCTATGCTCCTTGCGTTCTTCCCGGATAAGGGCGGTCAGGGGACAGGCTTCGGAACGAACGGTCTTTTTGACAACAACGTATGGTCAACTATGCTCATAGAGATAATACTGACCTTTGTATTCGTCATTGCCATTCTCGGCGTCACCTCTAAGATACAGAACGGCGCGATAGCAGGCACCGTAATAGGTCTTACCCTTACTCTCGTGCATATCTTCGGCATACACTTCACGGGTACGTCCGTAAACCCCGCAAGAAGCTTCGGTCCCGCTGTCTTCGCAGGCGGCGATGCCTTAGCAAACGTATGGGTATTCATCGTTGCGCCTCTTATAGGCGGCGTTCTTGCGGCAATAGTCTATAAGCTCATCGATTCAGGCGCTGCTGACAAGGAAGAGGCTCCCGCAGCTGCTGCTCCCGTAAAGAACACTGCAGCAAAGTCAACAAGACCCGCAGGCTCCAAGAAAAAGAAGAGATGATCATCGGTATTTCATATCACCGAAGTCGCGCTCACCGGTCGGCTTCGGTGATTTTTTTAGCCGGAAATACAGTCGTTACAATCTGTATACTTTTATTGACAATAGAGCAAATAATCATTATAATTAATCTGTATAATTGTTTGCAGTGCGCATTAAGGAGCGTCCTGCAGAACGGGGAGTGATGACCGTGCGGATAGACTGTGCAAGCTTTACCGCCTGCGGAGAAAGGGAGATAAACGAGGATCGATAACGAAAATATCTGCCTTGCGCTTGCGGACGGAATAGGCGGAGAGGGTCTTGGCTATGCCGCAGCGGAGCTTGCAGTTTCTGCCGCAGAGGACGTTTTCAGGGCGTTCTGCGGCAGAGAGGATATAATAAAGCTGATCTTTGAAGCCGCGCAGAAGCGCATACTCTTTGAAAAATCGGAGCGCAGGATAAGAAATACCATGAAGACCACGCTTGCGGCGGCGGCAGTATGCGGCGGCAGATTATATACGGGGTTTATAGGCGATACGAGGATATACGCATATAAAAACGGCAGTCTCGTTTATAAGAGCTGCGACCACAGCCTTGCGGGAGCATATTTTAAGGCGGGTGTGATATCCGGGGAGAGCGTGAATACCCACCCCGACAGAAGCAGGCTGCTGAGATGTCTCGGCGAGGAATGGGACGAAAACAGCGGATTTGAGTGCGGCTTTGACACAGAGCTTGAACAGGGGCTTGCGGTGCTGCTGTGTACCGACGGCTTCTGGGTCAATATAGATGATGAGATCATAGAGAACGGTCTGAGAGAAAGCGCCGGCGCAGAGGAATGGCTCGATAAGCTGAGCGCTGCGGCGGGAAAGGGCAGCGCAGAGGCTGTTCACGATAATTATTCCGCGGCGGCTTTTATAGTCGTCTGATCTCTGCGGCGTATGCCAAGATGAGAATTGCTGAAACAGAGGTGTGGATATTATGAAATGTCCGAATTGCTTTTCACTAACGGCTGACGGAAATAAATGCCCGGTTTGCGGATATGAGATAAAGGAAGCCGAGTGTATAGAGGATCTTAAGCTTTTTCATAAGCTGAAAAACAGATACCTGATAGGCAGATCGCTCGGTGCGGGCGGCTTCGGGATAACCTATATGGCATACGATACCGTTGAGGATAAAAGAGTGTGTGTCAAGGAATATTTCCCGATGGGTCTTGTTGTGCGCGACAGAGACGGAGTATCCATACAATATACAAGACAGAACAGGATACAGGAGTTCGAGCACGGCATACAGAGATTTATCGACGAAGCAAATATAATCAGCGAAATGAAGAATATTTCGGGCGTAGTAAAGGTGACCGACTGCTTCAAGGAGAACGGTACGGCATACTATGTTATGGAGTATCTTGACGGAGTATCGCTGAAAAGGCTCGTTCCCGAGCATGGAATGGAGCTTAAGTATGCAAGCAGCATAATAATAAAGGCAGGCCGCACCCTCGATCTTATCCATAAGGAAAAGGGCTATCTGCACAGGGATATAAGCCCCGAGAATATTATGATACTTGAATCCGGCAGGGTCGTAGTGATAGATTTCGGCAGCGCAAAGAACTTCTTTATGAGCAACAGTAACTATACCATTACCTTGAAGCATGGTTTTGCGCCGATTGAACAATATTCCTCGGCGGATATACAAGGGCCTTTTACGGATGTTTACGGTCTGGCCAGCACTTACTATTATGTGCTGACAGGAAAGGTTCTTCCTCGTGCCACTGATCGGCTGACCGGTGTTGCTTATGAGCCGTTGTCGGTATTGCGGCCGGATGTGGGAGAGGAAATTTCCGAAATTGTCGATAAAGCACTGATGCTGCAGCCCTCTGAACGGACGCAGACGGTCGGAGAATTCGTCAGTGCGCTGGAATCAGTCGTCAGCCGCAGAAGCTGTGAGGAAGGTTTTGTCTATGTTTCTGTCAGCATTGACGGCGCTGTGCAGGAACGTTATAAAATCGAAGAAGATAAAGAAATTCTGGTGGGGCGTTCTCCTAAATGTGATGTTGTCTTTCCGGGCTGTGAGAATGTCAGCAAGGTA
>CACWNZ010000088.1 GCA_902762335.1 uncultured Ruminococcus sp.
CCGGAATTTATCTTCGTGTTAATTTTCCCTCTCGGGGCTTTGATGTCGCCTATGCCCGTTTCGGCAACGATGTTCTCGGCGCTGAAGTCCTCGGGTATCTCTATATCTCCCACACCTACGTTTACCGTTATTTGCTTGTAGCTGTCTGCGGGGATCTTTACGGTGACCTGATGCGAGCCTATGCCGCCTATGTTTATGAAGTCGTACCACTGCTTTTTCTCATTGAATATTATCTTCAGAGTACCGTCCTCTACAGTGACGTCGTAATAGCCAGTGTCGTTCTCGTATACCTCGATCTCGGAAGCCGTACCTGCTGAGGGAACGAATTTTACGGGATCAGTACCCGTTTTTACTTCAATGCTGTCAAATTTCTCGTTGAGCTCGACTATATTCTTCTGCCTGTTGTCGCTCACGAGCTTATCCACCTTGAAGCCTACCATGCCCGCAGCGCAGGTCATAAGTATTATACCGAATACCACGAAGCACAGACAAACGATTACCGTGATCCTTCTTGCCGCTCTCATCTTGCGCCGCCCCCTCTCGAAAATCTTGCGCCCATGGCTGAGAACATTCTGCCCGAGCCTCTGAATATCAATGCAAGGAGCCTGTTCATGGCCATTATGATAAGTATCGATATTCCGCAGAGGAAGAAGCCTGCGCCCAGCAGGAAAACCCCGTTGGCAGGCCGTCCCGTTGTGAACGGGAATATGCTTATCACCATAAGCCCGAAGCCCGCAGCCGTAAGGGCATAAAAGCTGATATATATTGCTATGACCGAAACGAAAAGACCGAATACCAGACCGAAAAGTCCGAAAACGAGACCGATAGCAAGACCGAGCAGTCCGAGAAGCAGCGGAGAAAAAATAATACAGCCTATAATTATTGCCGCGATAGCGCCGCCGCTCAGACCCCGGCGCCGGTTATTGTTGTTCATAGGTCTGCTAACGAGGGGCTGCATTCTCTCCGAGCGTATCCTTGCCTCAATATCGTCAAGATGTCCCACCGCAGCCACTGCGGATCCCTCGTCCATGCCCTCGTCTATCCTGTCGTTTATCATTTCCATATAGAATTCGACGTATCTGTCCGTTTCGCTGACGGGCAGATCCTGAAGTCTCATTCTGAGCGATGCTTCAAATTCCGACCTTGTCACCTTCATCGTCCTCCCTTGTTACGTATTGATAAATGGCGTCCATCTCTTTCCATTCCTGCGAAAAATCGGAGAGACGCTTTTTCCCTGCGGGCGTGATATGATAATACTTTCTCAGCCTGCCGTTGAATTCCTCCGAGCGCACGGTTATCATTCCCACGCTCTCGAGCCTTCGCAGAATAGGATAGAGCGTAGACTCCGAAATGTCAAGATAAGGCTTGATGTCCTTTATCATTCTGTAGCCGTAGGAATCGCTGCTTTTTATAGATGCAAGCACGCATACGTCAAGCAGTCCCCGCTTGAGCTGGATATCCATACTATACCTCCTCTCGCATAATACCCTGTCCTTGCATAATATTATACGCCGCATAGTATTGTATGTCAAGGGGTATTTTGACTATTTTGCATCTTATTTTGAGTATCTGCACCTTGCCCCCTATTAAATGCACCTTGCCGAAAAGCTGTTTATTTTTTTGAGGCGGTATGTTATCATCTATTCAGACGAGAGCAAGGGAGGTAAAAAACTTGAAGCTCAGGCTTGACTGTTCGCCCGAAAACATCGAAACGGAGGTAAGCATAAAATGCCGAGCCGTTGACGAGAGGATACTAAGGGCTGCGGATATCTATTACTTTGAAAGCGTTGACGAAAAGAGCTTTGTCTACTGCAAAACGGACGTGTATTCATCGGAGCTGAAGCTGTATGAGATAGAGGAGCTGCTGATGAACACGAGCTTTGTGAGGATAAGCAAGTCGTGCATATTAAATACCGACGTACTCGACAAGGTAAAGATCTCGCTCAACGGCAAAATGGAGGCGACCCTTCAGAACGGCGAAAAGGTACTGATAACCCGCCACTACGTCCCCGCCTTCAAAAAGAAATTAGGTCTGTAGGAAAGGAGAAATAAGCATGACCTCATTCAAGCGCATAAAGAAATACTTCATATCCTATTGCATATCCTATACTATCGCAAGCATGATACTTTCAGCTCTTCAGTACATTTATCCTGTAATGACGGACATCAACGTGTGGCAGTTCAATATCGAGCTTTCGGCGGTGTGTCTGGTGATAGCGGTGCTAATGTTTTTTTCCGACTACCTCACCGACCCGTCGGGCGAGGAAAAGCTGACGCCTCTCGGCTTTGCGATAGGCTTTGCAGACGTTGCAGTTCCCGTGCTGGGTATGGGCGGACCGCTTTTCAAATGGTTTGACCTTTTCAGCGCGCAGATCCTGTTCCCCTTGATAATCATAGCAGCGGTCTATTTGGCTACCCTGGCGCTGTTTATCATTAACGACAAGCTCACCGAGAAGGCTATAAACCGCAAGATAAACGAAAGAAAGGAAATGATGAAAAATGAGCAGCAGAATAATTGAGGTCGACGGACTGAAAAAATCCTACGGGAAAATACAGGCGGTCAAGGGCATAAGCTTCTACGTTGAGCAGGGCAAGCTGTTTGCCTTTTTAGGACCCAACGGCGCAGGAAAGTCCACCACCATAGATATTATCACGACCTTCCTTGCCAAGGACGAGGGTACGGTGACTATAGACGGCTGCACTCTCGGCAAGGACGACGACGCTATAAGAAGAAGGATAGGCGCGGTGTTTCAGGATAATATGCTTGACGAGCTGCTTACGGTAAAGGAAAACATCACCATGCGCGGCTCACTTTACGGCATGAAGGGCGAGGTCCTTAAGAATGCCGTTCAGAAGGCTATAGATGCCGCCGAGGTCGGAGATTTCAAGGACAGAAAATACGGCAAGCTCTCAGGCGGTCAGCGCCGCAGGGCGGATATCGCAAGAGCTCTTGTGAACACGCCGAAGATCCTTTTCCTTGACGAGCCTACTACGGGACTTGACCCGCAGACGAGAAAATCCGTATGGGAGACGATAAGAAGGCTTCAGACCGAGACGGGCATGACGGTATTTCTTACCACGCACTACATGGAGGAGGCAGCCGAAGCAGATTACGTCGTCGTTATAGATAACGGACAGATCTCCGCAAGGGGTACGCCTTCGCAGCTCAAGGAAAAATATGCGGGCGATACGCTCAGGCTCGTTCCCGAAAAGGACAGCGCAGACAAAATAAAGTCGCAGCTCAGCGATAAAGGGATAAAATTCACCGAGAATGCGGATACGATAAAGATAAGTATTCCTCGTACCCTCGACGCTCTGCCGCTGCTCGACAGCTTCAGGGACGGTCTTGCGGGCTTTGAGGTAGTAAACGGTACTATGGACGACGCGTTCATTGCCATAACGGGAAAGGAGATAAGGGAATGATAAGCTTTGCTAAACGAAACCTTAAGGTATATTTCAGAGACAGGTCTTCGGTGTTTTTTTCACTTCTTGCCGTGCTCATAGTGCTCGGACTTTACGTTCTCTTTCTCGGCGACCAGCTCATATCGAGCGTAGGCAAGACAGTATCGGGCGCCGACAAGCTTATGGACAGCTGGATAATGGCAGGTATCCTTGCGGTGATACCCGTATCTACGACCCTCGGCTCCTTCGGTGCGATAGTCAACGACAAAAGCAAAAAGATATTCAAGGACTTCCGCTGCTCCCCTGTCAAGACAAGCTCTCTTGCGGGCGGCTACATACTCAGTTCCTTTACGGTAGGTCTTATAATGTCCGTCGTTGCCCTCGTCATAATAGAGATCTACTTCGGCTGCAAGGGCTACGGACTTCTCTCGGGACTGCAGCTTCTTCAGATACTCGGCACCATGCTCATATCCGTGCTCGTAAGCTCGGCAATGATGTACCTTATAGTATCGCTCTTTTCAAGTCAGAACGCCTTTGCTACCGCAAGCACGATAATCGGCACGCTCATCGGCTTTGTAACGGGCATTTATCTGCCCATAGGCAGCACCGAGAAGGCAGTTCAGTACGTTATAGAGTTCTTCCCCGTCTCACACGCCGCTTCCGTTTTCAGAAAGATACTCATGGCAGACCCAATGGCTGAGAGCTTCAAAAATGCTCCCGACAGCATCAGAACAGACTTCATGCTTGAAATGGGCGTTGAGTTCCGCGCCTTCGACCACACCTTTACGACACTTGAGAGCGTTATCTATATACTCGCTGCCGCAGTTATCTTCTACGTCATAGGGATCCTCATCACCAAAAAAAAGAGCAAATAAAACGTTTCAGCCCCCGTTATCCCGTCACAAGCGGATAGCGGGGGCTGCTTATTCGGCGCAGCCGTAAAAGGCGGGCAGCAACAGATTGACACGAGAAGCGCGATCGGATATAATAGTAGAAAAAAGAACGGCGGGATCGTTTGTGGAAAACAGAAATTCTTTAAGAAAGAGGATCATGCGCTTAGCTGCTGCGACGATAATTATGCTGTCCGTCCCCTGCGGCTGCGCGGAAAAGAAAAAGACCGCCGAAAACAGCGGCGACGGTCAGAGCAGGAGCATCGCGTATGAAAGCCATGCTGAACGGACGGAAACTGACGGCAGCGATAGCACAGACAGCCCGTCACAGCTCCCTACGGAGCAGAGCGGAACGGTCAGCGGCATACTGATCCCTATCCACACCTCTGCAAGTGAGGAACGTCATGACGAGCTTGAATACAGAGTTATAAGCATCTATAATTCCACCGATATAAAAACGGGCGAGGAGCATCAGCTCCCGCCTGACGGAAAGCAGTTTTTCATTGCCGAGCTTGAGCTGATAAACAATACCGACGAAATGATAAGCTTTCGCAGCTCATTTGACCTGATACCTTCAGTAGATGACAACGTCCTCTCTATGAGCGGATATAAAAATGAGTTCCCGCTCGTGCTGAACGGTTATAAAAGTCTGCAAAGCTCCCTTGAGATACCCGTGTATAAGCATTCATCGGTAACGGGATATATAGGATTTGAGGGACCCCTTCAGTTCGGGACTGTCGAGCTGACCTTCTGCGGACCGTTCGGCGTGACGGACAGTTTCCGCTTTTCAGGGAACGTAACCGACACCGCCGCAAGCCCCGCCCCGCTTGCAGAGGGCGACGCAAACGGCTTTGAGACAGCCGTATACGAATGCTCCGTAAGCGACGGCAGCGGATCGGGCTTGTCCCCTGCCAAAGAGGGCTTTTGCTATCTTTCTCTTAAGGCTGAAATGAAGAATATATCCGACCGTATACTCAAGGCGGATACCAATGAGCTCAGACTCGTATGCGGTGATAAAAGCTATGATAATATCTTCTCCGATACGAATTCCCTTTATGTTCCGCCGGGCAAGCATATCGGCAGAACGGCCGTTATACAGGTGCCTGCGGGCGCGGATAAACTCACACTCGTGCAGACGGGCGCTGAGGATACCGTTCTGCTTGAGTGCGCTCTTACAAAGAAGTGAAATAATTCGGGTCTGCCGCATTTTTAAGTGCGGCAGACCCGTTTCGGTTATTTTGTATAATTCAGGGAGATCATGGCAGAGTCACGTCATAGCCGGGCTCGTATGTCTTGGGTCCGCCGTAGGTGTACTTATCCTTAAGACCCGTGATCTTTATAACGTTGTCCTTGAGAACGTAGAGACGGTGCAGGGCATCGTGCTTTTCAGCCTCCTTGACCCATGCCTCATCTACGGACTGCTTGCCGAATACCTTTGATTCGTCGTTGTAATCATAGATGAAGGATTCCTTGGTAAAGCCGCCGTTCTCATAGTCGTCATCGTAGGTGTTTTCTGCATGAACGAATGCAGTGACCTCGCCGTCCTTATAGGTGACGATAGCGCGGTCTGTCTCGGTGGAGAAGGCGTACTGATCGTTGCCGATAAACTGCGCTTCTGTGAAGTTGGACAGCTTGCCGTCCCTGTAGAATACTATGCTGAAGCCGGGCTTTTCGGTGTCGAATTTTATATCGGCCTTTGACTTATAGGTAGTGGTGGTAGAATCAGCGTTGTAGGACTTAGCGGTGTATTCTATCGTGAAGGAATTTGTGCCGTTCTCGGTAACAACGGCGTCCTCGTTGCCTAATGCCCTAAGTGTGGACTGTGCAGCGGCAGCACCGCCGTCACCGAAATAAATAAGGTCAAGATAACGAAGTGCATTAAAGGGCGTATACAGTATGTTGACCATAGCAGTGTAATCATCACCGACGGCATCATTGTGCTGATTCTGAAGATCTGTCAGCTTCTTCTCCATTGCGGTGGTAAGCTTGTCGTAGAAGTCATAAACATCCTTGCCGGATCTTATAGAAGCGGTATCCGCCTGCGCGGCAGATGACGTCTGAGAGGCTCCGCTCTGTGAGGCGGTATCAGAAGCGGCAGTCGAGGTATTGCCCGACTTGCCGGCAGTATCGGCTTTGTTGTCCTGTTCTCCGCAAGCCGAGAAAGAAAGCGCCATAGTGCATACGATAGCTATTGCAAGAAGTCTCTTTTTCATGGTATCGTCCTCCTGTTATTAAGTCCGCATCAGCTGCGGCATTATACGGGGTGTATCTTCGACTTCAGATCCGCCGATGGGTCTATGCCTATTTTGGCATCGCGGCGCGCCTTGAAGAACTTGGGCGCTACCTGCGGGAACTGAGCGTAGGTGAGAACGTCCTCCTCCTGCTCTATCCACTCGGGTATCTCTGCGCGAAGCTTCTCGAGCTCGGGCTCAAGAAGGTCTGCGGGACGGCAGGTAACGGGCTTTTCATCGCCGATTATCTTCTTTCTGAATTCCGGATCTATCGGCACGGGAGTGGTGCCGTATTTTCCTGCGACGAGATCCTTGAACTGACCGCTGCAGTTCTTATATTTGCCGAACAGCACGTTGAACACCGCCTGTGTGCCGACTATCTGAGAGGTAGGCGTTACCAGCGGCGGATATCCTGCATCCTTGCGCACCGCGGGGACTTCATTGAGCACCTCGGTGAGCTTGTCCGCCTTGCCTGCGTCCTTGAGCTGCTTGAGAAGGTTAGAGAGCATTCCGCCGGGTACCTGATAGATAAGCGCCTTTGCATCGGCGGCAAGCATCTTCGGATCGAGCAGACCGCTCTTGATGTATTTCTCGCGCAGGGTCATGAAATAGTCTCTTATCTCGGAGAGCTTGACGAGGTCTATGCCCGTGTCGTACTGCGTACCCTGAAGGGCGGCGACCATTGACTCCGTCGGAGCATGGGACGTTCCGTTTGCAAGCGGCGACATTGCGGTGTCTATCCTGTCGCAGCCCGCCTCTATCGCCTTCATAAGACACATAGACGCAAGACCCGAAGTATAGTGGGTGTGAAGCTGTACGGGGATCTTTACAGCCTTCTTTATCGCCTTTACGAGCTCCTCGGTATAGTAAGGCGTGAGCAGCGCCGCCATATCCTTTATGCATATAGAATCCGCGCCCGCAGCCTCTATCCTTTTGGCGTAATCGACGTAATAATCGGTCGTGAAAACGGGTCCCGTAGTATAGCTCATAGCCACCTGAGCCTCAACGTTGGGGTTTTCCTTTTTAGCTGCCTTCGTAGCGTTTATAGCCGTCTGTAGATTCTTTATATCGTTGAGCGCATCGAATATCCTTATAACGTCAATGCCGTTTGCAACGGAGCGCTGAACGAAATATTCGAGCACGTCGTCGGCATAGTGACGGTAGCCGAGCATATTCTGTCCGCGGAAGAGCATCTGCAGCCTTGTTTTGGGGCAGTTCTTACGGATAGTGCGGAGTCTCTCCCACGGGTCCTCGTTGAGAAAGCGAATGCAGGAATCGAAGGTAGCTCCGCCCCAGCATTCGAGGGAATAGAAGCCTATCTCGTCAAGCGCGGGAAGTATCGGGATCATATCGGAGAGCGGCATTCTTGTAGCTATGAGAGACTGATGAGCATCACGAAGGATAGTTTCGGTTATCTGAATTTTCTTTGCCATTGCTGTATCCTCCTTCGCGCCGGGTCAGTTCAGGGTAACGAGTACGGCGCCGGTATCTACGGATTCGCCCTTGCTTACGGCAACGGAAGCGACTGTAGCATCGTGAGCTGCCTTTATCTCGTTTTCCATCTTCATTGCCTCAAGCACAACGAGCACGTCG
>CACWNZ010000089.1 GCA_902762335.1 uncultured Ruminococcus sp.
ATCATTCTTGTTACGGGTGCTACCGGTTCCGGTAAATCAACCACTCTTTATACGGCTCTGCATGAGGTAATGTCGGAAGACATCAACATCATCACCGTTGAGGACCCTGTCGAAATGATTTGTCCCGGCATAACTCAGGTTCAGACCAATGAAAAAGCAGGTCTTACCTTTGCGGCAGCCCTCCGAAGCATTCTTCGTCAGGACCCGGACATTATCATGCTCGGTGAGATTCGTGACGGTGAAACAGCAGGTATCGCTGTTCAGGCGGCTATCACAGGTCACTTGGTTCTCTCTACACTCCATACCTATGATGCTCCCAGCTCCGTTGCACGTCTTGTCGATATGGGTATTGAGCCTTACATGGTATCTTCTGCTTTGCTCGGTATCATCGCACAGAAGCTCGCCCGTCGTCTTTGTACGGAATGTAAGGAGGCTTATGAACCCGACCAAAATGAGCGTATTTCTCTGAATATACCCGAAACCGAAAAGATAACCCTTTACAGAAAATGCGGCTGCGACCGCTGCAACAGAAAAGGTTACAGAGGACGTATCGCTGTGCATGAAGTAATGATGCTTACTACTACCCTCAAAAGAGCCATCACGGAAAATAAGAGTACAGATGAACTCCGTGACCTTGCCATTGCAGAGGGTATGATACCTATGAAAGAAAATGTAAGGCGTGACGTTCTTGCAGGTCTTACTTCTTACGAGGAATTTATTGATATGACGATTTCAAACGACTAATGAATTTATAATTCATAATTCATAATTCATAATTTCATGGTTAGTTTTTGGCTGAATATTTTTATTCTCTGAATCAAATTTTGAATATTATAAAAATCATTATGCATTATGCATTATGCATTATGCATTATAAAAAAGGGGTAGATTTTAGTATGGATTTTTACAGTCTTGTAAAAGAAGCTGTCGGCAAGGGTGCTTCCGATATTCATATCGCATCGGGCAACCACCCTGCATATCGTCTTCACGGCAATGTTATATTTACAAATGACCCGGCTTTGAATGAAGCCGAAGTTACTGCTATTATCAAGGCAGTTCTCAACCAGTCACGTTTTGAAACTTTCTTACAGACAGGTGAAGCCGATGCCGCTGTTGAAATAGGTGAGTGCGGACGTTTCAGAGCGAATGCGTTCAGACAGCGTAACGGTACGGCTTTGGTACTTCGTATTATCAACAGCGTTGTTCCCGAGCTTTCCACCCTCAGCCTCCCTGCATCAATCAAGAAAACGCTTGACCTTAATTCGGGGCTTGTGCTTGTATGCGGTCCTACCGGCTCCGGTAAATCGACTACTCTTGCGGCTCTTATCAATGAACTTAACAAGTATAAACAAAAGCATATCGTTACTATCGAGGATCCTGTTGAGTTTTTGCATACTCCCAAACGCTGCATTATCAATCAAAGAGAAATCGGTCTTGACAGCCGTTCCTATCCTATGGCACTTCGTGCTGCCATGCGTGAGGACCCCGATATTATACTTGTCGGAGAAATGCGTGACCGTGAATCTATTCAGATAGCCCTTACCGCTACCGAAACAGGTCACTTGGTTTTCTCTACCGTACATACAGAGGGTGCCGCAAAAACGATCGACCGTCTTGTTGATATATTCCCGCCCGACCAGCAGCAGCAAATCAGAGTTCAGCTTTCCACTTCTCTTAAAGCTGTTATCTCGCAAAGACTTCTTCCCCGTGCAGGCGGCGGACGTATTGCAGCCTTTGAAATCATGTTCTGTACGACCGCTATCAGCAACCTGATACGTGAAAATAAAGTTGCCAATATCCAGCAGTCTATTCAGCTCGGTCAGCAGTACGGCATGATTACCATGAGCAAGAGTATAGATAACCTCCTTGCACAAGGTCTTATCACGGAGCAGATCGCAAGAGCTTGGAACTTCGATATAGGCGATACCGATGCAAGAAGATAAAAAAGGGAAGTACACTTGAGAGCTATTTTGAGAACTTTCTCACCGAGCTTCACCGCTCTCTTGAAAGGACCCCCGAGCTGCTTGACGTTCTGCGCAAGGCGGGCGTTGTAGACAGCGGCGGCGCAGGGTTTATCTATATAGCAGAGGGTATGCAGAGCGCTCTGAGAGGAGATCGCTTCGATATAGCGGGCGGCGGCGCGGAGCCCTCAAAAAAGACGGATTACTCCGCCTTTGACGAGAACAGCGTGCTTGAGTTCGGCTACTGCACCGAGTTTCTGCTTCGCCTTCAGAACAGCAAGTGCGATCCCGACAGCTTCGATACAGAGGGCTTCAGGGAATATCTCAACGGCGTTGGTGAATCGGTCGTAGTATTCAGGGAGGGTACCATAGTCAAGGCTCACGTTCACACTATGGATCCCGGAGAGATACTTACCTACTGCCGCAGATACGGCGAATTCCTCAACGTCAAAATAGAAAATATGTCGCTGCAGCATAACGGGCTGATAACGGAAAAGAGCTTTGAGCCTGCCGCCCGCAAGCCCCGCAAGTCCTACGGCATAGTAAGCGTTGCGGCGGGCAGCGGCATAAAGGAGCTTTTCACGTCTCTCGGGTGCGACGAGGTCGTCGACGGCGGTCAGAGCATGAATCCTTCCGCGGAGGATCTTATCTCTGCGTTCAGAAAGATCAACGCCGACAGGATACTCGTCTATCCCAACAACAGCAACATAATCCTTACCGCTAAGCAGGCGGCTTCGCTCTATAAGGATGCAGAGGTCTATATTATCCCGAGCAAAACCATAGGAGAGGGCTATGCGGCTATATCTCAGCTTGAGACGGAAAGTAACGGGCATAGTTTCGAGAGCCGTAAGAGATACCTCGCAGGACGGACTTGAAATAAAAAAGGACGACTACATCGGCTTTGTAGGCGACAGGATATACAATACCGCGAATGACAAGAACACCGCTCTTACAGAGCTTGCCGCAAAGCTCGGCACGGCGGACTGCGACATCGCCATTATAGTATGCGGAGAAAGCGTTACCTCTGAGGAGGCGGACGAAACGGAAAAAAGCTTCGCCTCGGCGTATCCCCGCTCGGACGTAATAATGATAGACGGCAGACAGCCTGTCTATGATTATATATTAATACTTGAATAAACGGAGGCAGAATATGTTAGTTCTATTTACCGATACCGACACAGACATAACCCCTGAGGTCGCCGCAGAATTCGGCTACCACCTTATCAGTATGCCCTACAGCATAGACGGCGTTACGACCTATCCTTATGAGGATTTCGAGCACTTCGACGCCCACGAATTCTACGACAGGCTGCGCGGCGGCGTTCTTCCCAAGACGAGCGCCATAAGCGCCGAGAGCTATAAAAAGTATTTTGAGCCGCATTTCAAAAACGGCGACGATATACTTTACGTTCATTTTTCAAGAGCCATGACCGCCACCTTCGATGCAATGGATATTGCCGTAAAGGAGCTTAAGGAGAAATATCCCGAGAGAAAATTCTATACCGTAGATACCAAGGGCATCACCCTCGGCAGCCTTAACATAGTGCTTGAGATAGGCGACCTTTACAAGGCGGGCAAGACTATCGACGAGATACTTGCATGGGCAAAGAACGAGGTGGATAAATTCGCGGTATATTTCTTTGCGGACGATCTTAAGTTCTTCAAGGCGAGCGGCAGGGTCAGCGGACTTGCGGGAACTATGGGTACGCTGCTCGGCATAAGACCTATAATCCACATGAACTCCGATGGCAAAATGGTGAACGTCGGCAAGGAAAAGGGCAGAACGAAGGCTCTTGCAAGGCTCATCTCTGTAATGGACGAGATAGGCGAGGACGTAAAGGGTCACAGGGTATTGGTAGGACATTCCGATGCGCCTGCTCTCGTAGAAGAGGCGATAAGACTGCTCAAGGAAAAATACGGCGACGATCTCAGGATAGAGCTTTACGACGTGAATCCCACTGCGGGAAGTCACTGCGGACCCTCAACGGTCGGCATAAGCTTCCACGCAAAGCACAGATGATCCTTTAAGCGCAGGACGGCGGAGTCCTGCGCCTTTTCTTATGCGCTGTGTCTGAGAGAAGAAAGTCTTGCAAAGAGCCTTTCGGCAGTATAAACGTTTTCTCCGTCTCCGCCGCAGGAGGGAACGAGGGAAGCAAGCTCCTTAACGCCCCCGAGTGTATACAGCGCCGAAAGAAACGAGAACTCGTCGATATATCCGGGTCTGAGTCTCTGATACTTATAAGGCACTGCGACCCGATAGTCGTATATTACCGTATTGGCAAGAGCAACGAGGGGCTTTTCGGCGGAAAGAACAAGCGCATCGCGCCTGAGAGGGTAGTGAATATCGGGCGCATCGCAGCAGAGCAGAATATCGCAGTCGTGAAGGGCATCTATGCTGTCGCTGACGATAAGAGAAGCGCCCCGTTCTTCATACAGCCTGTCGGATACGCCGCCGTAGAATTCAGGTCTGTTCGTGACCACCGTAAGCTCGTGACAAATATCCGTCAGAGCCTCGGCTATATGAGGACAGCTGCCCGTCGGGTCGCACAGCGCCGCGCGAAGCTCCTGCGCGCTCCCGCTGCGCGTCAGAACGTCCCTTGCAAGACTCAGCATCATCATGCGGGCAAAGTCCCTGCACTCAAAGCGCCTGTACGGGGCAAGCTCGTAACCGTTTTCCCGCGAACAGACTATCTCAACGTCCCTGTTCCTTAAATACGGGGTCAGCCTTTTCATGTCGGGCTTTCCTCTGTAAAGCTCGTACTTAAGCTGAAGCACGGAGATTCTGTTCTGCTTTCTGAGCCTTGCGCTTATCCTGCACGGGCGGAACAGGGTGCTCAGCCTTTTTGTAAGCTCCTTGGGTCTTTTGTTTTCTATCCCGAGGGTCACTATCATCATTACACCGCTTTCTTTTTTTTCTATGATTATATGCACAAAGCAGCGCTTTAATTACAGCAGAAAGCCGCCCCGCGTCTTATGGACGAGGGGCGGCCGGTTTTATCGGCTTGAGCCGTCTGTGGTGTTCTGCAGGGTATCGGCAGCGTTATCGGCAATATCCTTTACGGTCTCGCCGGCGTTGCGGGCAGCATTGCCTACTGCATCGCCCAATCTTTCGACAGGGCTGACACTCGTCTCCGGCGCGGGAACGAGGTCGTCATCGTCTCCGATGATCCCGTTGGTATCGGTGACAACGCCGTTGTCGGCGGGAACTCTGTTTTCCGCATAGGGCATATCCGATGCATGGGGAACTGCGGTATCGTTGTTTATATCGCCGTCATTGTTGCTGCAGGCCGTCAGCCCTAAGCACACCGCTGATACCGCAAGAACAGATAAAATAAGCTTTTTCATAGTACAGCTCCTGAAAATTTGATCTGTTGAGCCATAATGCTCACGCTTTTATTTTTTTTCGCTGCTTCATTATTTATACCTTACAGATTTTTCATATAAAGTGTATTGACCGTTTTGTCTTTCTGTCTTAAAATATGAATAGATAATACATCGTGAGGGGGCTGCATCATGGCAAATACAATAATCACTATCTCGCGCACCTACGGCAGCGGCGGCAGAAAAATAGGCAAATTATTAGCCGAAAGGGCAGGCATACCGTATTACGACAGGGAGCTGATCTATCTGACCTCGGCAAAGAGCGGCTTGCCCGCAGATGTTCTTTCCGACAACGATGAGGGACTTTCTCAAAAGCGGCCCGACGTAATTATTCCCGAGGAAAGGAACAAATACATCAGCAAGGACGAGGTCTTTGCATCACAGTCACGCACCATAAGGGAGCTTGCCGACAAGAGCGACTGCGTCATAATAGGCAGATGTGCCGACAGCATTCTTAAAAACAGCCCCCACAGGCTCGTGCGCGTTTTCGTCTGGGCGCCGAAGGAGCTGTGTATAAGCCGCGTTTCCGAGATGTTCAGTATCACCGGAAAGGAAGCGGCAAAAATGATAAAGCAGATAGACAAGCACAGAGAGGATTATTACAAATATCACACGGGCGCTCATCAGGACAGCGCACGGAACTTTGACCTGTGCATAGACACCTCGCGGGTGAGCTTTGAACAGGCTGTCGGGCTTATTTCGGGCTATTCCCGAATGATAACGGAACTCTGAAAATCTTATACAGACAGAAAAACGGGCTTGCCGCCTTTTGTGCGGAAGCCCGTTAAGTGTTTTTTATCAGAGGAAATGAGCTCTCAGCTCGTCGCCTGTCTGTGTGCAGAGATATGCGGGGGGAACGTCAAGCACAGTCTTGCAGCCCGTCATGCCCTCGTCAGCCATTCTCTTAACAGCCCTTGCATAAGCGATGAGAACGCTCGTTGTGAATTCGGGGTTTGAGTCAAGGGTGAGCCTGTACTCGATGATGTGCTTGTTCTCCTTGTTAAGACCCGTTTTGCCCGATCTGAACACGAAGCCGCCGTGAGCCATGCCGCTGTGGTTTGCGGCGAAATCCTCTTCGCTGATGAAATGAACGATCGTGTTGTAGTCGGCAAAATAGTTGGGCATCTCCTTGATCTGTCTCTCGACCTCGGCGGCATCTGCGCCCTGCTCAAGAACAACGAAGCACTCTCTGAGGTGCTTGTCCCTTGTTGAAAGCTCGGGATCCTCGCCGTTCCTAACAGCCTCAAGAGCGGTCTCTATGGGGATGGTGTACTGCTTTGCGTTCTTAACGCCCTTAATGCGTCTTACGGCATCGGAATGTCCCTGGCTTACGCCCTTGCCCCAGAAGGTATAGTCCTTGCCGTCGGGGAGGATAGCGTTGGCGTATACCCTGTTGAGAGAGAACAGACCCGGATCCCAGCCGACTGAGATCATGCCGATATGACCGCTCTCCTTTGCAGCCTTATCAACGGCGGCAAAATGCTCGGGTATCCTTGCGTGGGTATCAAAGCTGTCGATAACGTTGAACAGCGCCGCGTACTTCGGTGTCTGCACGGGAAGATCCGTTGCGCTGCCGCCGCAGAGAACGAGCACGTCGATCTTATCGGTCCATTTCTCTATCTCGTCAATGCTTACAACGGGTACGCCGGGGGTGAGTATCTTAACGCCCGAGGGGTCGCGCCTTGTGAATACGGCGGCAAGCTCCATGTCGTCGGCAGCCGCAACGGCGATCTCGGTTCCTCTGCCGAGGTTGCCGTAGCCTAAAATTCCTATCCTTGTTTTCATTTTTCCAATCTCCTTTATATGCAGAATGTAATTATAGTATAGAAACAAAAATACGATATGTCAATGATTATTTGCATAATTATTACAGAAAAGTTCCTTGTATCCCGTCACTTTATGGTATATAATAGTATAAACTCAGTTTATCGGGAGGTATAGAAATGATTTTAGCTTTATGCATAGACGATAAAAACGGCATTTCCTTCAACAGGCGCAGGCAGAGCAGAGACAGCCTGCTGATAAAGGATCTTGTTGAAAATGCCGGTGACAGAAAAATATATATAGGCAGCTATTCGGCGCCGCTGTTTGCAGGGTATGAGGAAAGAGTCACGGTTGACGATGAGTATTTTTCACACGCAGGGGAGGAGGATATATGCTTCTCGGAGGGAACAGACCCCGCCGCCTTTGCCGACAGCATAAACGGGCTAATACTTTACCGCTGGAACAGGCATTATCCCTCGGATAAGAAATTCACGCTTGATCTTTCGGGGTATGAGCTTGTTACTGCTTACGACTTTGCCGGCAGCTCGCATGATAAATTATCGAAGGAGGTCTACAGCAGATGAAAAGGATAAGATCGGCTCTTGCTCTGCTTCTGACTGTACTTACATGTATAGTCCTGCCCTCGTGCGAAATGCTGCCGATAAGCGAGAAGAACACCCCGCAGGTCAGCAGACCGCCCGTTTCGGCGGCGGAGGGCGCTTATACTATAGATACCGTACCCGCATATTCGGGGGACGCATACGTTGAGATAAACAACAACGTGCCTTATTTTGAAAGCTCCGAATATATGACCGAGGCTTATGAATTCTACAGCGACCTCGATTCTCTCGGCAGGTGCGGCTACTGCGTTGCCTGCGTATGCAAGGAGACTATGCCCACCGAAAAAAGAGGAAATATCAGTCAGGTAAAGCCGACAGGCTGGCAGAGCATAAAATATGATTTCGTAGACGGAAAATCGCTGTATAACCGCTGTCATCTTATAGGCTTTCAGCTCACTGCAGAAAATGCCAACGCAAAGAACCTCATCACAGGCACGAGGTATCTCAATACCGAGGGTATGCTCCCCTTTGAAAATCTCGTAGCCGACTACGTAAAGGAAACGCGCAACCACGTTATGTACAGAGTTACCCCCGTTTTTGACGGGAACGATCTCGTTGCACGAGGGGTTGAAATGGAGGCGTGGTCTGTCGAGGACAACGGCGACGGTGTTTGCTTCAATATCTATGCCTATAACGTACAGCCGAACGTCATAATAAACTATGCCGACGGCACCAGCAGGGAACAGAACGCTGCGCCTTCCGAAGTCTCCGTAGCCTCTCAGCAGAGCGGTGAGGTAAGACAGTTTGTAATAAACACCAAGAACAAAAAGATACATCTGCCCGAATGCGGCTCGGTAGCCTCTATAAAAGAAGAAAACAAAAAGACCGTGACAGGCACTCTTGAAGAGCTTACTGCACAGGGCTATACTCCCTGCGGGAGCTGTCTGTCAAAGCAGTAAGCATCAGCCCTCGTCAGAGACAGACGAAGCCGCATTACTTTCGGCAAGGTCAAACTCGTCGCACAGCGCTCTGAGCTGCTGTACGGTTTCGGCGCGCTTGTCCCTGTCCTTTGTGTCGTCCATGAGCAGCTCCCGCAGCTCGCCTATAAGCTCGTCGGCTCTTTCGGCTACGGGACGGTTTTTTCTCAGCTCATAAAAGCGCTCGTCGTCTATCACGACAAGCTCGTTGATCTCAACTCCGAAGAACTCCGCAAGCCTGCGGGCTGTCTCTAACCTGCGCGGGAATTTCTCTCCCGTTTCATAGTAGATATAGGTCCTTTTGCTTATGCCCACGGCGGCAGCCACCTGCTCCTGAGTAAGGCGCATGGCAGTTCTGTATTTTCTGCATTTTTCTGCGAATGTCATAGCTATCGTCTCCAATGGTTTTTCTATATTGTATAACAAGGCTGATATAATTACAATCTTTAATTTATTAAACAGAAAGGGGGAGGGCAGATGAACAT
>CACWNZ010000090.1 GCA_902762335.1 uncultured Ruminococcus sp.
CACAGCCACGACCGTTCCATCCTTTTTCAGTCCGACCGTATGCCATTCTCCTGCCGACACGGCTATTATATCCTTCCAATCCGACACATTGCATTGACCGGAAGTATTATCACCGACCGCCACGACAGTGCCGTCCTTTTTCAGTCCGACCGTGTACACGCCACTTGCCGACACGGCTATTATATCCTTCCAACCGTACACATTGCATCGACCGTATTCGTTCCAACCAACAGCTATAACCGTGCCGTCCTTTTTCAGTCCGACCGTGTGATACTTTCCTGCCGACACGGCTATTATATCCTTCCAATCCGACACATCGCATTGACCGTCATTATTTCTGCCGGCAGCCACGACCGTGCCGTCCTTTTTCAGTCCGACCGTGTGAAAACCACCTGCCGAAATAAACGCCGCATTTTTTGCACTGATCGCTGCAGGCTCTGCAATTATTTCAGCCATTTTATCCGATGAATCCTTATATCCGTTGATCTCGGCAAATATTGGATATGCTTCGTCATATTTCCCACTGTTATACAGCTCTACAGCATTGTTGTATTTACCTTCGGGTATGATATAGAACACAAACAAAAGGGTTACACCCACCGCTGCAAGGATAAATATCGCTGATATCGCTGCTATGGTCTTTTTCTTCTTTGCCGCCCGTTGCCTTGCCAAAGCGGCAGCCTTTTCAGCATCTTTCATCTTTGCAACAGTCTTTGCATACTCGTCCGCAAGCATTTGGCATTCCTTTATTTTTTTCTGAGCGCCTTCAAAATGCTTTATGCTTTGAAAAAGGCTTTCAGCTCCGGCAAGTGTTTTTATTGCTTCTTCAATTAATACGTATGATCCTTCAGCAGCACCTGTATTATATGCTTTTACACCGTTACCAAGAATTTCGTCTGCATCATTGAATGTATCACGGTCGTCAAGATATTTTTTCCTATCATCACAGTTCCGCGCCATTTCATCGGCATCCTTATAGCCCGGCACGGACAGAAACAGATTTTTTGCTTCGATAATATCTGCCTGATTTGAATTTGTATTATTATATTTTGCCAAAGCCTGCTGATATCTTATCTCTTTTACCCTTACTTCGCACCTCCGCGCCATTTCATCGGCATCTTTATAGCCCGGTACCGATAAAAAGCGCTCACGAGCCTTTTCTATGTCGTTTTCTGTGGAGTTTACGTCGTTATAGACAGCAAGGGCTTTCCGATATACCCTCTCCTGCTCGGCATTGAAATTTCTTTCCCTTATGTATGAATTTATGCCCTTGACCTCACTTTTCAGCTTCTCGTCGCCAAAGCGCATTATTTTACCGTAATTTCCGCTGCCGTCAAAGGGCAGGGCGCAGTTTTTCAGATCCTCGCGCCTTCTCACCTTAAGCTCCGCCATGAGCTTGCCGAGATATGCCTGTGCATTTTCGGGGGCGAGGTCAAGAGCCTTCTCGCAGTATTCGTCCGCGTTTTTGAAGTCGCCGTCCTCAAGAAAAATGAACGCGCGCCTGATGAGAGAATTCACCGTGGGATCGCCCGAAGGCACGGCATAGCCCACAGCCGCCCTTGCGCTCGTCTGCTTCGGCTCGTTTTTGGTGATGATCTTCTTTATGCCGCGCACTACGTCGTTGATAAAGCCTATCTTGCTCATGTCCTGCGCCTGTAAATGAGCGAACTCCTCGGGCAGCTCGTAGGCGTCCATGTCCTTATAGCAGGGGATCAGCAGCTTGGAGCGATCCGTCTTCATCATTTTCAGAAAACGGCTCCACTCGTTCTTGACCCATACCGCATTGAAGAACTCGGGCTTTGTACCTATGGCAAGCATGACCTTAGCGCTGTTGAGCGCCGCAAAAATGCACGGCTCATAAGCCGAGCCCAATTTATTCTCAAGCGTTATCGCCGCATAGAATACCTTGAAGCCCTCGTTCGTGAGCTGGTAATATATATCGTTCGCAATAACGCTGTCGGGAGTGCGCGCTCCGCCGTCGTTCTCCTTGTAGCAGATAAAAACGTCATAGGGCTCTTCCTTTGCCGAGAGGGCAAGTATCTCCTTTTGCAGACGGTCTATCTCCTTTGCCTCGCGCTCATATATACCGCGCTGAACGCTGTCAGCACAGCGCAGAGCCTCCTTATAATCGTCGTCTGCGGTTATGGAATCGAAGGACGTTCTGTGACAGGTGGGTATGCGCTTATATGTAGCGGGGTCTTCGACGTATTCTATACCGAACTTGCACAGTATAAGCCCCCAATGCGCCTCGGGCTCGTTGGGGCAGCTCTGTATTATCTTTTCGTATATCTCCTCAGCCTTGTCGAATTCACTCTTCATTCGCAGGATATTTGCCCTGTTGAACAAAGCCTGGATATTCTCGTCTATATTTAGAGAGCCGCCGCACATCTTGCACTTGAAAACAGCCATTTCGGTAACCTCCGTTCAATAAAAAATACTCCCGTTCAGGAATAATATCTTCACCAATAATATTACCACAAATTAGCCGTCAATTCAAGGAATGCAGTCACTTTTTCTGAGACCAATTACTTATCCGTGTCAGACCCGCTGTTCCCCCGACACGCCCCGGGTGCTCCCTCGCCGCCGACTGAACAAGCCCCACGGCAAGACAGGTACAGACGGCTGATGTCCCGCCCGAACTGAAAAAGGGCAGGGTTATGCCTATTACGGGCAGCAGCCCCAGCACCATACCGAGATTTATTACCGCCTGTGAGCCGATAAGGGCAAAAACACCCACGCAGATATTCCTGCATAAAGGGTCAGTCTGCCTTGACGCTATGTAAAGTATCCTTATCAGCATCAGCGCGAACAGAATCACTATGCATACGCACCCGATATATCCTAACTCCTCTCCCGCTGCGGTAAAGATAAAGTCGTTCTCCTGATAAGGTACTGCGCCCCGCGCAACACGCGCCCCCTGAAAAAGCCCCCTGCCGTACGCCCCGCCCGAGGCTATGGATATCCTGCCCTGATACTGCTGATAGCCGTAGTTCAGCAGTACCTCGTCATCGGAGCTGAACAGCGCCGTCAGACGGCTCTTCTGGTCGGAGTTCATTACCCTGAGCCATACGAAAGGGACAGCCGCCGCCGTCACCGCTCCCGCAATGATGAAATACCTGAGCTGCACACCTGAGGAAAAGCTTATTATAATGAACATTAGTGCAAATATCAGCGCCGCCCCGTCGTCGCCCTGAAGATGTATCAGACCAATAGGCACTGCCGCATGAAGAAGCAGCGTTGCAGCTCCGAAAAAACTCTTAAGCCTGCCCCTCTCCTCAAGAACAGCAAGGTGCTTTGAAAGGGTCATAATAAAACACAGCTTGACAAGCTCCGAGGGCTGAAAGGTCACACCGAAGGGCAGTCTTAACCAGCCCACGTCATCCGTGCCGCTCACCTGTATGCCGATAAAGAACACCGATACGGTCAGCGCCAGCGACACGCCCGCCCACAGCCACCACAGCCGCGCTATGCTCCTGCAATCTGTCAGCGAGATCACTACAGCCCCGCAAAAGCCTGTACACATCGCCGCTATCTGCGTTTTAAGGAAATCCGGTCCCCCTCCCCTCTGGATACTCGCTATCAGCACCAGCCCGTATACGGCAGCTGTCACCGCAAACAGCCACAGCAGCCTGTCGCAGCTTCTGATATATTCGTTCACCGCCCCGATAAGCCTTTTTATCATTTCGCTGTTCCCCTCTTTCTACGGATATGATAACAGGTACGGCGCGAAAAAAATCTCCTTTTATGCAGAAAGGCGCCGCGCTGTCAAAAAATTACTATGCAGGCGGTTGACAAGCGGAGCTTTTAGTGATATGATTGAGCATATAGTAAAAATGCATTGAAAAGGAGCCTGTCCTTCAGCATGGTACAGACAGAGAACGGCGGTCGCCGGCTGTAAGCCGCCGTATGTATCGGAACGGCAGGTACCGCCTTGGAGCAGTGCGGCGAACGGAGCTTTCCCTAAGCTGCAACGCGGGTCCGCGTTAAGGACGCTGAGTTTATCTCACTGAGTGCGGCATTGCGCCGTTGATCAGGGTGGGACCGTGGAGCATACAGCTTCGCCCCTGAGCCGTGGAATTCCCACGTCTCGGAGCGGAGCTTTTTTAATGCATAAAAAAAGAAAACAGGAGGTATCATTATGGTCAAGGTAGAACTTAAAGACGGCATAGTAAAGGAGTTTGAAAACTCAACCACAGCCGCAGACGTTGCAAAGAGCCTCGGCGCGGGTCTGTATAAGGCAGCCTGCGCGTGCAGGATAGACGGCACCGTATGCGACCTGAGAACACCCATTGAAAAGGATTGCAGGCTCGATATACTCACCTTTGACGAGACTGACGGCAAAAAGGCGTTCTGGCATACGACCTCACACGTTCTTGCGCAGGCTGTAAAAAGACTTTTCCCCGCCGCAAAATGCGCTATAGGTCCGGCTATCGACAACGGCTTTTATTACGATTTCGACGTTGAAAAGCCCTTCTCGCCCGAGGATCTCGAAAAGATCACGGCTGAGATGAAGAAGATCGTCAAGGAGGGACTTGACGTAGAGAGATTTCTTTTGCAGCCCGATGAGGCTGTAAAGCTGCTTGAGGATATGAACGAGCCCTATAAGGTCGAGCTCTGCAAAGAGCACTCCGACAAAGGCGAGCCTATAAGCTTCTATAAGCAGGGAGAATTTACCGATCTGTGCGCAGGTCCTCATCTCATGAACGTATCCGCGATCAAGGCGATAAAGCTCACCGCCTGCACGGGCGCATATTGGAGAGGCGACTCCAAAAACAAGCAGCTCTGCAGGGTATACGGCGTATCCTTCCCCAAGGCATCTATGCTTGAGGAGCACCTCAAAATGCTTGAGGAGGCAAAGCTGCGTGACCACAACAAGATCGGCAGAGAGCTTGAATACTTTACTACGGTAGATTACGTAGGACAGGGTCTGCCCGTACTCATGCCCAAGGGCGCAAGGGTCGTCCAGCTCCTTCAGAGATGGGTAGAGGACGTCGAGCAGGAGAAGGGCTGTCAGCTCACAAAGACCCCTCTCTTTGCCAAGAGAGAGCTCTATAAAATATCGGGACATTGGGATCACTATCTTGACGGTATGTTCGTAATGGGAGATCCCAACGATGAGACGAAGGAATGCTTTGCGCTGCGCCCCATGACCTGCCCGTTCCAATATCAGGTCTATCTCAACAAGCAGCGCTCTTATCGTGACCTGCCGATGAGACTTACCGAAACGTCCACGCTCTTCAGAAACGAGGCCTCGGGCGAAATGCACGGTCTTATCAGAGTAAGGCAGTTCACTATCTCAGAGGGTCACTATATACTCCGCCCCGACCAGCTCGAGGAGGAATTCAAGGGCTGTCTTGAGCTTGCAAAGTATTTCCTCGACACGGTAGGACTTCTTGAGGACTGCACTTTCCGCTTCTCACAGTGGGATCCCGCAAACCCGAACAACAAGTACGAGGGTACTGCCGAGCAGTGGGAGCACGCGCAGTCGGTAATGAAGAAGATCCTCGACAATATCGGTCTCAAATACGAGGTAGGCATCGACGAGGCCGCATTCTACGGTCCCAAGCTCGATATACAGTACAGAAACGTATTCGGCAAGGAGGATACCATCGTAACGATCCAGATAGATATGCTGCTTGCAGAGAAATTCGGTATGTACTATATCGACAGCGACGGTCAGAAAAAGCTGCCCTATATCATACACAGAACATCTCTCGGCTGCTTTGAGAGAACTCTCGCATATATGCTTGAGCACTTTGCGGGCGCGCTGCCCATGTGGCTCAGCCCCGAGCAGGTAAGAGTGCTGCCGATAAGCGAGAGCCTTGCCGACAAGGCAAAGCAGATAGAGAAATCACTCAAGCTTGCAGGCATTCGCGCGACCTCAGATCTGCGCAGCGAGAAGATCGGCTACAAGATCCGCGAGGCGCAGCTTGAGAAGGTCCCCTATATGCTCATCATAGGCAACAAAGAGGCGGAGACCGACACGGTATCCGTCCGCTCACGCAAGCAGGGCGATATGGGTACTATGCCCTACGAAAGCTTCGTTGACCTTACGCTCGAGGAAATAGAATCAAAGGCTAAGTAATATTATTTAACACTTCGTACACATTAAAACGGGACACCGTAACGCTCATGCCGTCACGGTGTCCCGTTGTTTATCCTACTTCGGCAAGAAGACTCCGACCTCTATAGGTCGGGGATGAATTGCCGTCAGCCCGTAAGGGCTGAGAATCGGTTGACATCACAAAAATGTAATGATACAATCTACTTGTAAATATCTGTTGTTACAAGGGGAGAGAAGCATTGAATAAGGCATATAAATTCAGAATATATCCAAATGCCGAGCAGAGAACAATGCTCTCCAAAACCTTTGGCTGTACAAGAA
>CACWNZ010000091.1 GCA_902762335.1 uncultured Ruminococcus sp.
CGACGACGTATGGTGCGAGATCCCGATAACCTTTGCTCAGGCGGCTCTCGGTCACGAGATCATCGTTCCTACTCTTGACGGCAAGGTCAGCTATAAGGTACACCCGGGTACCCAGCCGGGAGATATATTCAAGCTCAAGGAAAAGGGCATACAGCATCTCAATATGAAGGGAAGAGGCGACCAGTACGTCAGGATAACCATTGAAGTGCCGAGGAACCTGACCACCGAGCAGAAGGAGATACTCAAGAAGTTCGATGAGCTGAGCGGTACGAGCAACTACCAGAAGCGCGCTTCCTTCTTTGACAAGATCAAGAAAAGAGAGAAGAACTCATAACGGGCTTCTCTTACAAAAAATAAAAAGCGCAGACACGGCGGCTCCGGACGAGCCCTCCGTGTCTGCGCTTTTTTATGATTATATATCAGCCGAAATCGGGAGTTGTCGGGTCGGTGTCGGCATCGTAGTCGATACCCTCGGCGCCGAATCCGAACAGCGCGTAGAAATCCTTGAAATAGCCGTCAAGGTCTGCGTGGGTGTCAAGATTCTCGGTGCATATCTCTGACCACAGCCTGCTTACCTCGCTCTGTATCTCGGGCTGCATTTCAAGATCGTCAAGTCTTATGCGGTTTTCCTCGTCGGTAACGGGAGCGCCCGCATAGAGCTTCTCGTTCATGAGGCGGTACATCTGTTCGATGCAGCCCTCGTGAACTCCGTGCGCCTTCATTACCTTATAGAGTATGGAGATGTAAAGCGGAACTATCGGTATAGCTGCCGATGACTGCGTTACGAGAGCCTTGTTTACGGATATATACGCCCTTATGCCGTCGGCGGTTATCTGCTTTGAGGTCGCAAAGAGATGATCCTTAGCCTTGCCGATAGAGCCGTCCGCATACATCGGGTGAGTTATAGACGGACCGATATATGAATATGCCACCGTGACCGCATCGTCCTCTATGGCATCTGCCGCCTTTAGCGCGTCTATCCAATCCTTCCAATCCTCGCCGCCCATTACCTTTACGGTGGCGGCTATCTCCTCGTCCGTAGCAGGCTCAACGGTAATATCGCTTACCACCCTGTTTTTCAGGTCGATAGTCTTGTTGGTATAGGGCGCGCCCACTGTCTTGAGAACAGAGGAATACATAGTACCGTCTGCCGTTGTGCGTCTCGGTGCGGCAAGACTGTAAACTACCATATCCACCTTTCCGAGATCTGACTTGATAAGCCCGATAGCCCTGTCCTTCATTTCCTTCGAGTAGGCATCGCCGTTGAGCGTCTTTGCATAAAGACCGTCCTCACGGGCGAAGGACTCAAAGGCGGCAGAGTTGTACCAGCCCGATGAGGCGGTGCGCGAGCCGCTTGCGGGCTTGTCAAAGATAATGCCTATAGTCGCAGCTCCGAAGGAATATGCAGCCGTTATTCTTGATGCAAGCCCGTATCCCATAGAAGCGCCTATGACGAGTACCTTTTTGGGTCCGTCTGCGTGAGGCTTTGATCTGATATAATCGATCTGTCTGCGAACGAAGGCTCTGCAGCCGTCGGGGTGAGCCGTAGTGCAGATAAATCCTCTTACCTTTGGTTTAATTACCATGATGATCTGTCTCCTTTGATCTGTTTTGTTATCTCAATTATACCACAATATCTCCGAACAGGCAAGGCGGCATCTTGCCGCTCTCAGCCCTTGTCGTTCTTTACTATCGCGGCATCCTTGTCGGCTGAAACGTAAAGGGGCTTGAGAAGCTCGATGTGGTCAAGATATTCAAGCTTGGGCGTTATGCGGTAGCAGGGCTTGCCGTTGACGTCTGCGGTACGGTCGTCGAATTCAAAAACGTACTCCGAAATATCGTATTTCAGACCGAGCTCCTTCTCGTTTTTTGCAAGAGCCGCAAGCGCCTCGTTGGGACTTATAGCCGCATCGGTGTATCTTTCCGTATAGGGCTTGTCATTTTGCGCTGATGCCGGCGTTACCGTATCGTAGCCGCCCATCCAATTCTTTGCCAAAACAACGGCGCCGCTGCAGCTTACAAGAACGTTCGTGCCGACAAGAAGTCTTTTTCCTTCTGCCGTGATAAATGGGTAGAACGAATAGTATTTCTCACCGTGATAGTCTACCGTGTTGAAGTAATATTTGCTGTAGGCGCTCATGCTCTCGGTGAGATAAAGGTCCTCCATGCCGCAGGAATCGAGCAGCTTGTATGCCTCTTCTATGCTTATGCTGCCGTCGGGCGCGGATACCTCGGGCGAGGCGTTATACTTTATCCTTTCGTCACCCGTCGGGGCAAGCGACGTGTCGGAAACTACTATGATATTGCTGTCAATGCCGCTTTCCGAGCCGGTTTTCTGATTAGACGAGCAGCCGCAGAGAGAAACGGCGCTGCATAATAATGCTGTTGCGATGAGCTTTTTCATGGTTTCGTACCTCATTTTCTGATCAGTGTTCTTATTTTGTAATGTACCGTAAGTGTAAGCTCGCGGGTAGCCTCAAGCTGCTCGCGGTTTTCCTTTTTTATGCGCCAGAAATGCGGGGTCATCAGCAGCAGATCCCGCAGTCTGCCGTTATCGAGGGTCAGGCTGAATTTGTGCTCGGCGCAGCTGACCTCTTCAAAGAGCTCTCCGCTGGGCGTGAACTGCTTATGCTGCTCGAACACCTCGTCATATATGATGCTTTTCAGCTCGATAAGGTGCTCGTTGCCTACGGTGACCTCAACGGCGCAGCCGCCCTTTTTCAGTACCCGCGCATATTCCCCGGGCTGAAACAGAGAGAACATAGCGCACAGCGCGTCCGCCGAGCCGCTGCAAAGGGGCAGATGCGATGCCGTAGCGACGAGCCAGAGTATATCCTTGTCACGGGAGCACGCCATTCTTGCTCCGTCCTTGGAAATATCTATGCCGATGCACGAGGCGTTGCAGTATTTTTTGAAGAAGGCGGTATAATAGCCCTCGCCGCAGCCGACGTCGACAAGCACGGGCGATGCTGACGGAGAAAAGCTTTTTATCGTATCGGCTGCCGCAAGGCAGATCGGCTCGTAGCTGCCGCTGTCTAGAAAACGCCTTCTTGCGGCGAGCATTTCCTTTGTGTCGCCGGGGTTGAGAGAATGCTTGTTCTGAACGGTCAGCAGGTTGATGTAACCCTGCCTTGCCCTGTCAAAGCTGTGTCCTTTTTTTGCGCAGTACAGCCTTGCGGGCTCCTCACTTAGCTCTGCACCGCATACGGGACACATGAGTCTTACGCCCTCGTGCATAAGCTCACCTCACTTTATTCTTTTTAGCCTTCCTCCGCAGGCACAGGTGTACCTTGAGGGGCAAGCTATAACTGAGGAATACTTTTCGCGCTTTATCTGCGCGCCGCATTTCTGACACTGAACTATATAATTTACGGTTTTTTCTCTGCGTTCAAGCTTCACGCCCATTTCTTCGGCGGAGCTTGTCCTTTTTATATCGTAGCCGTAAAGCCTGTTCATAATCGATGCGTATTTCTTGAACGTCGCCCCGTGATCGTAGCAGCCCCTGCAGGTGTGTATCAGCTCGTGGGCTAAGGTCTGCCTGCACGAGAACTCGGGGGCATCAAGCATAATGGCAGAAAGCTCTATTATAAAACCGTCCCGGGTTTTTCTGCACGATCCGAAGCGGCTTTTCGCCCTTGTGTTCACTGTTATATGCGGGTCTATATTCTTGGCAAAGGGTATTCCTGCGGCGGCTGCCTGCCGCTTTACGTCGGCAAACAGTCTGTCGAAATCATTTTTATGCGAAACGGTGTTCATAAAGGTCACCTCAGAGCTCAACTATAACAGGCTCGTATCCTAAACAGGGCAGAAGCTTCTTCATGACGTCGTCTGTCCTTATCTTAAGGCTTGACGTGTTTATGCAGGGGTGACAGCCGAAGTATTCGCTGCCGAGCAGATCCCTGTCTATAATAAGCGTAACGAGCTTGTCCTTGTCGTTCATAAGCCCCATAATGCTGACCGAGCCGGGAGTCACGTTCAGCAGCTCAAGCATTGCGTCGGCATCTGCAAAGGACAGCCTTGCGCTGTTTATCTGCGCAGAGAGATCCTTCGTGCGGAAATCTTTGTCCTCGGGCATGGCAAGAAGATAGAACTTTGTTTTCTGTCTGTTGCAGAGAAACAGGTTTTTGCATATCTTTACGCCGAGAGCCTCGTCTATTGCAAGACAATCCTCCATTGTACCTGCAACGGGATGATCCGCTCTTGCGTAGGAAATACCGAGCCTGTCGAGCAGGTCGTAAACGGCAGTCTCCTTCGGCAGCCTTTCGTCGTCGGGTCTGCCTTCTGATACTGTTATATCGGAAGCGTTCATGATGTGTTGTCTCCTTTTTCAAAGCATTGCAAGCGACGGGAATACCGCGCGCCCCATTTCGGAGAGCAGCACGGCTATGCCGAAGGTGTTTGAGGCATGAGCCGAGAAGAAGCTGAAACCTGAGGCCTTCCGTTCGCCCACCACATGCATCTGGTGTCCCCACAGCGGGTCGAGGCATGGCCGGGGGCGTGCCACCATGGGTTTTACCACCCCCTCGGTGACGAACTCGGTGATGAAGAGGCACAGGATGACGCTGCCCACGATGACCATGATCTGGGTGATGGTCTCGTTGTTTTTTACCACGAGGTAGAGCAGCGCGATATACAGCGGTATCCATGTGAGTCCCGACGTGAGGATGGGCATGAGCGTATCGAGGAAAGCCGTGTGGTTTCCGTTGAAAACAGTCAGCAGTTCCCTGTCAAAATCAATGATACGTTGGATGTCCATCCCTCAGTGTTTCAGATTTCCTCTATCTTGTCGTTGGTGAGCCATCCATTTCTGCCGTCGGCAATTTCTACCTCCACCCACTTGTTTATCGACTTGTCGGTGATTTTCACCTTCGTTCCCTCATGGAGCACGAAGTTGGTTTCGGAATTGTCGGCAGGAGTCTTCTTCACGCTGGCCGACGGCGCGATGACGATGGCACCGTTGCGGTTTTCGAGTTGCCGTTTCTGCTGGTAGGCGAAGATGTTGGCCAGGATGAAGATGACGAAGAATGCCAATGCCCCGAAGAAACCTATCTTCCTGAGCCTGAGGTTATCGGCGAAGAGATAGATGAGCACGAGGAGCAAGACGAGAATGATGCTCACGATGGCCACATATGCCCATCGGTCGACGCTGGTGAGATTGACCAGCGACTGATACCATGTGACGAAGAACATCTCCGATGCCGGTGCTATCTTGTCGATGGTCTTCGACTGTGCGAGCTGCAGGTTGAAGCGTATGTCCTCGTCGCCGGGCGACAGCATGAAAGCCCGCTCATAGTTGATGATGGCCTTGGTGATGTTGTCGGCCCTGTAGTAGGCATTGCCCAGGTTGTAGTAGAGTTCGGCACTCACCCCCTGCTTGAGCAGTTCCTCATAGTCTTTGATGGCCTGCTGGTAGTTGCCCTTGGTGTATTCGGCATCGGCATTGGCCTTGGTGACGGCCATGGCCTGCAATGGCAACAGCAGGGCAAGGAGTATCACAGCCATGGAGGCGTTTGTTCGTTTCTTTCTTGATTTCATCGACTCTTCAATTTTCATGATGGCGGTCATGGCCGACTCGAAGGTCTTGCTCATGTTTCCGGCGGGGTCGCCGGGTGCATAGCGCTCATACTCACACTCATCGAGCGCCTCGATGAACTTGTCGACGGTGATGCTGTCGACCCCCCGCTGGGCGAGCTGGTCGCTGACATTCTCGCGCGAGAGCTGTTCGACAGGCATATTGAGCTTGTCGCCCACATATCCCCAGAGCGCCTTGAGCACCTCGTCGTAGAAAGCGCCGTTCTCGCCATTGAGCATCAGTCGGTTGGCCGTTCTCAGTCGGCGTGTAGCCACCTTGTTGGCCTTCTTTCCCCTCATCTTGCTGATGTTGGCATTGTCGATGGCCCTCTTGCGGAACATCACCAAGAGGCCGAGGAAAATAGCCAGCGGCAGGGCTATCCACACCCAATAGGCCCTCGAGCCGAAGAAGAACTCATTGGCCTTGTGGATATTGGCCACACCTTTCTTGATGGGATGGATATCCTTGTGCTTGAGGTCGGAATAGTCGCTTACCGAAGCTGTACCGTCGCCGGCCGCCACCTTCAGGCTGAAAGGCTGCGTCTTGATGGTCTTGTAGGCATTGGCCCCCGTGTCGTAATAGGTGAACTCCACTGCCGGAATCTCGTATTCGCCCTTGTTCTTGGGTACCGCCAGGAAGTCGTATACCATGTTGCCCTCCACCCCGTTTGCGGTGAGCCGTGTCTTCTCCGTCACCTTCGGGTCGTATTTCTCGAAGTCTTTAGGAAATTCCACCACGGGTTCCTTGATGAGCTTGAGGTTGCCTATGCCGCCCACCACCACGCGCAGTGTGATGGGGTCGCCGGCTTTC
>CACWNZ010000092.1 GCA_902762335.1 uncultured Ruminococcus sp.
ACGAGGGGAACCACGTGTACCGGGACCGGTTCTGGTGCTGGTCCAATAACGCCATCTTTGTTCCCTCCGCCTTTCTGCCCTTTATTCTTTCAAGTCCCCTCTGCCGCGCGTGAAGATCGAGCATTTCGCCCGTTGCGGTATCGGGGAACGTCTGCTTTTTAAGATATTCTATCTCTCCCGCAAGAGAATAGATCTCTCCTGCAAGAAGTCTTATCCTTATGCCTATATCGCTCGCCCTGTCGGGCTCATGCCCGGAGAGCTGCGTGAATCTGTCGTTCATTCTGTCAAGTATCTCCTGATAGCTCAGGCTCATTCGGTAGTCCTCCTTACTCTTATGCCGTATTCCTCACCGTCGGCAGTGACAAATACCGTTATGCCGTTCTGTTCAACGCATACCCCCGTCACCTCAGCCTGCGGCATACAGGCAAGCGCCCGTCTCGCATAAGCCTCAGCCCTGACAGAAGCATCGCTGTCTGCGGGGTCTATAAGACCGATATCGCTTCCAAGCTCCCTGTCGTAGATAAAGCCTCCCCTTTTTGCCGAAAGAAGGATATAAAGCCGCTGCGCCGTTTCATCTCTGTCCGAGACGAAATAGGGTCTGCCGCTGCTGTCTCTGAGAAGGTCGCCGTTTATTCCCAAAGCCGTATCCGTATCACTCAGCCCCCTGTCTTACGCCGTTTATGTATACCTCGCCGCAGAGCTTTATTTTTCCGTCGGCGGTAAGATGTATGTAGCTCGTATCGGACGAGTACAGCAGCACCTCGCCGGGCTTGAGCTCTCTGTCGTTGGTAAGCATCTTAACGCCTATACAGAGCTGCTCGTTTCCGTTGGCAAGTATAACGGCGTTTTCGTTGGCTCTCGGTATATATGCCATTCCCGAGGGCGCTACGACCGTAAGCTGTCTCGTGCCGTTCACAGCTCTGGCAGCCACCCTTCTGTCTGCGCTCGATCTTATCATGCCCGCGCTGCACAGCGTTTCCTTCCCGCTGCGTCTGTTTATTTTAGACGAAAGTCTCATTCTCCGTTCACCTCCGCATATATCGTCGTCCTTTCTCCCGAGCTGTCAAGAATATAGACGATCCCGGTTATCCCGTATATTCTTCTGTCGCCCGACATTATCAGTCTTGCTCCCGTTTCGCAGAGCATACAGCCTGCATAACCCACGGTAAGCCTTTCGCAGCTTTTGTCGGCTTTTTTTATCATTTTTTCCGCAGTAAGCACAGTCCCGCTCCTGCTGTCTGCGGCATTGAAATATCTTATCCGCGTCACTCCTGCCTGCGCCGCCCTTTTGCTGTCTACAGGCAGTGAATAATCTCCCGCAGCTCTCGTTCTTGCCCATATACGCGAAACGAGAGCCTTGTTTTTCAGCTCACGCTTTATCATAAAGGTCTTATCGGGCGATAGATATACTGTCCCACTGTTTTCCTCGCCGCTTATATCTATAACGCCGTCCGCTTTTATTCTCGGCGCCGTACCCGTAAAATATTCGCAGAAGCTTCTCAGCACCGCCCACTCGCTCATACCCTTCGTTATAACGAGCTGACCGTTGAACGCCTTGTCCGCGCCGATATAGTCCTTAAAGCCCAGCGGCGCGAAATGCCTTTTCATGAGCAGGGGCATTGAAGGCGAGCAGTAGATCTGCGGACAAGCCTCGTTATCGAGCAGCACCGCCGCAAGACTGCGAGCCGATACGGTGAGAAATCTGCCGTTATCGTTCAGTTCCTCGCTCTGCTCGTCGATATACCCGAAAAACACCCTTTCGCCGTCTCTGAGCACCTCGGCGGAACGCAGCGCGGGGATCCTGCCGCTTACGGCAAAAACCGCCGTAAGACTGTCTGCGGGCGCATCCTGTGACGACACGAGACTAACCTTGAGCGGAGAGGAAAAGGCTGTCGCGTTTCCCCCGACGTCTCTTAGGATATATTTCAGCACAGAGCCACCCTCCTTCCCGCAGGTATCGCAAGGTCGGGTCTTTTTACGCCGGGATTAAGCTCGCACAGAAGCTCCGTACCGAGCCCGTTTTCAAAGGCGTAATCCCACAGGCATTTTCTGCCGTCCGATATGACCGCCCTTCTTCTGAAGGACGGCGCATCGGCTATGACCGCAAACGAAAAGAAATATCTTATTACGCCTTCGATATCCTTGCCTATGAGCTCAAGCTTCTCGAACACCGCATAAACGGGTCTTTGCGACGGCAGATAGAGCATTTCCGCCGCGGAGCGCTCGTACAGCCGCTTCAGCCGCGCAAAATCCTCGGCGCAGCCGCTGCCGAACAGCTCGCCCTCTCCGCTTATCCTTGCCGCCCTTCTGCCCATATCCGAAACGACGCTTTCACCGCCCGGTATATGCTGCTCGGAGACCTCTCTCTTATGCGTGATCCTGATAAGATACGGATTGACGGGAAAGATAAAATCCCCGAAGCTCATTTTTCCGTCACAGTTCATCAGATTCCTCCTCCGCGTCAAGCAGTCTTTCATATCTCAGTCCGTCGTTTTCTATCATCTCCGAAAGCGCGGACAGTCTTATCGCCTCGTCTGCGCTGAAGATCACCGTCTCCTTAAGCAGCGGGGCGTTTTCACTCTCCCTCATATCACGCCTCCCTTCTCATTCTCAGCGCAAGAATGCTTATATGCTCTCTCAGCCTGTCCTTTTCGGCAACGGCGCTCAGCTCGTCCCACCTGCAGCCTTCAAGCACGGTTCTCTCACCGTCAAGCACCAGCTCTGCCGTAAAATTATCCATATCGTAAAAATTGCAGTTCTCAAAGGGCTGTCTGAACCTCACGCCCGTGAGATTCAGCTTATATCCGGTCCTGCCTGATGCAAGGGCGGCATCTTCGCTCTGAAAGCAGCTTCTCACGCTGTGCAGCTCTCTGCTGCACCTGAGCTCAGCCTTTTCTGCCTGCATAAAGTGCCTGCCATCAATGTTTATCACCGCATCTCTGCCGCACAGGGCTGTTATTTCATTCATGACCCGTCCTCCTATATATGCTGCTCATGCTCTCTGAGCGTAAACCTCATCATTACTTTATATGCAAAAGCCGACTTGTCGTACATAGGTTTTTCTACGCACACCGACACTATCATTCTGCCGCTGTCGCAGGCAAGCAGCGCGGCGCAGACCCTCTTTGCCGTTTCGCCGCAGAATGCGCCGCCCTGCTCCTCGTCTGTCATAACGCTTACGGTGAGCGTTTCACCTCCGAAAAGTCCCTCATCGCAGCCTAAAAGATACCCGAGCTCTTTTTCCTCCTCACTGCCTATGACCACGAGGGGTCCTTTTACGGGATAGCTCAGTTCACGGTACTCGTCAGATCTTATTATCGTGCAGCCGCTCAGCTCCTGTCTCTGCTCAAGAAGCCCGAGCAGCCTTTCGGCATAGTCAGTTCTCACCGTCTTCCTCCTCCGTTATTTTTCTCAGACACGCTCTGTAATAGGCTCCCGTTCTGTAGACTACCTCGTCCTTCCATATCAGCACGAAGCGGTCGCTGCCGCTGTATATCCTGCTGCCGTAGTCCGAGCTCTCAAGCAGCTCTGTTCCGCAGAACATGATATATCTTTTCGCCTCGCTTCTGCCCTGAGGCAGATGCGTGACCTCCTCCCACTGTCTGTGCCTGAGCCTTGCGGGAAAAATGACTGCTCTGCCCTTTTTTATGCCCGCGCCGCCCTCGGCATAGACTGTTCCGCCGAGCCTTTCTATGGCTCTTTCAAGCTCCTTCATAGCTCATATCCTCTCAAAAACAAAGCCGTCGTCACCGATACAGCCCTTCAGTCCGTCAATTGCCTCGTTGTATAATCTTTCCGCATAGATAAGTCTGTCCGTGCCGTTCTGAAGGGATACGTCACCTATTTTGATGCCCTCGGCGCCGCCGTCAGTCATGGTCCACAGCACGAGTCTGTAATAAGCAAGAGCGGCGGCGGCATATTCCGCTCTGCCGCCGCACTGCTCCGCAGGTATCATGAGCCTTGCCGATATATCGTCGGCGCTCATTCTGCACAGATAGTCCTGCTCTCTTACAAGCTCCTCTGAAAGTCCTGACAGTTTGCCGAATATATCAAAAACGCGTTCTATATTCAACCGTCATTCCTCCCGAAAGTATTACTGAAGCACCTTTGAAGCATCCCTGAAGATCTTTGCAAAGCCCGCTATGCAGCTTATAGATGCCCTCTCAAGCTGTCTGTCGATAAGCTTGTCGGTATCCATTACGATATTGCCCGACTGCACCATTTCGAGAGCGCAGTTCTTGTCAAGACCGATGATCTTGCCCGAGGTCATGCTCGGTATATGTATGAGCTTTGCGCCGAGAGGAGTTATCATCTCTCCCGTGCCCTGAAAATTCAGTCCCGCCTGAGCGTCCTTCATCTCGGTAAGGGCAAGAAGCTGTCTCATCATATCCGTCGGGGCAAGTATCGTATTCAGCTCGTAGGGAGAAAGCTCAGCCCACAGCTTGATAAGATCGTCGTAGGTGAGGGTATTCGCCGTTGCGAGGGATACCGTTGCGGCAGCGTTGTTGTTGCCGTCGCCGTTGATTATAACGTTCACCGCATCCTTGAGCTGCTCTCTTGCGATGTGCGCGCCGATCTGACGGAGCATGACCGTAAAGAGATCAAGGCGCTGAAATCTTATCGCCTCGTAAGAGGCAACAAGCATTCTGCCCCTTTTTATAAGCTTCACAAGGTTTTCGCTCGTTCTTACCTCTGTCTGAGGGAGAGAAGCGCCCTCTGCAACGGGGCGCAGGGACTTTTCCTCGTCGGTCGGGGCGGATACTACCGAACGGTAGTCCATTCCGTTTATTACCGTTCTTGCCGCAACTATATCACCGAGATGGTCGCTGCCCTCTATGCCCTTTTTTACGGCTCTTGATACGTACTCGGGGAAAAGCGCGGCAGAGTCGGTGGTGTCAAAGAACTTCTGCACGCTGTCGCTGCGCTCGCCGCATACCTTTATGTCGTATCTTCTGAGCTGGCGCTGAAAGGCATCAAGCCCCTCAAGCTCGCTCCCCCTGTAGTTCTCGGAGGGATCAAGTTCCTCAAGCACCTCGGTGAGCGTTCTGCCGCTGTTGTACATTCCCTTTTCAAGCTTTATGCTGTCATAATATGCCATAGCCTTCGTCCTCCCTTATCAAAGAATTATCCCTGCGATGCCCGCAGTCGAATTGACGTCCACGACAAGATATTCCCTGCCGTTTGTTGTATCGACGGTCACCTTGCCGCCCGTTGTCGCCGCAAGCTTCTGATATCCTACGCTGAGCTCGCCCGTATAGCCTACTCTGACGTAGCCGCCGAGCTGCACCGCCGCATAGCCTTCTCTCACACACCTGCAGATACCGCAGAATGCGCCGCTGGTCACGGTCTGTACCCGGCCGTTGGACGACATCGCCACAGGCTTGCCCTCAGCCGACGTGCTTGCAGTTTCAAAGGTCGCTATTTTCTCATCAAAGCCTTCTAAAGATATTCTCATTATAATTACCTCCCGTTTTGTCAGATATTATTATATTCGGTATTGCTGCTTTTTCTTGTGCCTGCCGACGCAAGCTGGGGTCTTATTGGCAGAAGCTCCTCCGCCCTTTGTTCAAAGGACTTCTTCAGCTCTGAGAGCTGTCTTACCGAAAGCTCCTCCGTGATATGCGCAAGGGTATCAGAGCTAAGCTCGGGCAGCACAAGGGCTCCGAGCCCCTTTATGTCTCTTATCAGCCTGTCACGGTAGAACTCACCCTCGGCGGCTTTTTTCTCAAGCGCTCTGAATTTCTGTATGAGAGCTCTCATTTCCTCCTCAGAGAAGCTCTGCTCGCCGCCTGCAAACAGTTTTTTCTCTATATCCACTCCACTCACCTCCCTTCGCAGCCATTTTGTGTTCTTTTCCTCATAGCTTTTTATCACGCCTGCCTTTTTCTGCGCAGGCACAGCCACAAAAGACCACTCGTATGCATCGGTCGGCTCATCAAGTGTAGCTATACACAGTCTGCCGCCGTAGCTTTTGCCCTTTATATGCCCGCACAGGGAAATATCCTTCCCGCATACAGAGCAGGTGCGTTTTCTCACGGAGCAGCCTATGCTTACCTCCTTTTTTATGCCGCTGTCCAGCGCAAGAATGAGCTCCTCATTTTTGCCGGCTCTGGGCATATACGCCCTTGCGCACAGCCTTTTATACGGTCTGCCGTCCGAAGTGAGCCTTCCGCTCACCTGCTCGGTCCCGCAAGAGAATATCCTTGCGCTCTGGTTGTCGGTTTTAGGCTCATGGTCGGTTATGCCCGTAACGCCGATATACAGCTTGCTCAGAACCTCAAG
>CACWNZ010000093.1 GCA_902762335.1 uncultured Ruminococcus sp.
TTTGAGCATACTGTAAGAATAACGCCGAGATCCTTGAGGGACTTTATATAGCTCTGGAATTCATAATAGGACTGTGACACTCCTGTCTCCTGCCCTATCTGGATACCGTCTACTCCGTCGTCGCCCACTACGCCGCCCCACAGGGTGTTGTCAAGATCGAGCGCGAGAGCCTTTTTGTTCCTGCCGAAAACGGACTTGATTATATTCGCAAGGTTGAACGAGAACTCGGGTATAGCATTTACGCACATTGCGTACTTATACATATTCCAGTATGAAGGATCGCTCCATTCCTTAAGACCGTAGCAGGCGGAGATATAGTTTATATCGTTTATATAGAAGCCCTCGTTCTTTTCCGAATAAGCATAGAATTTTTCGTTGAGCCTTGTTATATAATTCAGTCTGCCCCTGTAGTCGCTGCAGTCCTTGTTGCCCATTATGCGGTAGAAAGGCATTTCAAAGTTGTTCTGTATTATCGGGCAGTGATAGGTGTCGGATATTTTCTGCCACATCTGCTCGTACTTTGCATATTCGGCATCAAGAAGTTCCTGCACCCTCTCTCTGCTGTCTCCAAGACAAGGATAGGCGGATATGTTCCTGTTAGTCGTGTGAATGAAAACTATATCCGGCTTAAATGACAAAAGCTCCTCTGAGGGGAACATAGCGTCCTGCCAATACTGAGCATACTCTGACTGATAGAATTCCGCCTCGATGCCGTTATTCAGAAGGAAAAGCTCAAGATATACGGCAATATCATTTGTGGTGGAGCCTCCGAAAACGGCGATCTTCTTTTTCAGCCTCTTTGTACCGTCTGCAAGAAGCTGTCTTTTTATAGATTTTCTCTTTTTTATGATATATTCTGAGTCAAAGGGAAATTCAAGCTCTTTCAATTCATCTCTCTCCTTATTTCTTATATTACAAATACTAAGGCTACTGCAGAGCCTCTGCGATAGCCTTAGTATCTTAGCCTTGTTGTGTTTTATTCCTCAGAGTCATTATAGTGGTCAACTATTTCCTGACCCTGCGCCTGGGTGATGAGGGTGGAAAGACCGTCTGCATTTCCGCCGAAGGCAGAGTAGGTCACCATTGTAAAGAGGACGTCCGTTATCTTCATCTGCTGAATGAAATCTACAAGGTTGAGGTCAAAATATCTCATATCGACGATATAGATCTCCTCAAAGGAATTCATCAGATAACCGGGCTCGGCATTGCCGTAGCTGTCCTTGACCACAATGAGCTTCCTGCCGTTTTTAACGTTGCTGCGTATCTTGACGATCTGCTCATCTCCGCCGAAGAAGGTAAGGTATGCGTTTGACTGCGGGTCGCCTACCTCCTTGAAGTATGAGCCGGTATAGTCATAGTTGAAGGCGGTGTCGTAAAAATCGAACGCGCACTTATCGTAATTATCGGGGATATAATAGGTGAAATCCTCGGGGTCGTTATTTATGCGTATGTCATTGCCCGAGAAGGCGTACATAGTGCCGACAAAGCCCTGTATAGTCTCGGGCGTATAGGTGCTGAGTTCCTTGAATTCCACGCCTGCCGCCTTTGCGAATTCCCTTGTGGCATAATATGCACCGAGAGGCATCCAATGGTGGTCGGTACGGCAGTATATCGGCTCCTCGGTATGCTTCTTAAGAACGGAAACTATGTCTACCGAGGTTATACCCTTATCGAGCCTTGTAGAAAGGTCGTCGATATATTCCTTCTGATCCGCCGAATAATCGGAATAGTTCGCGGGCAGATAATACTGGCTCGCAAGCGGCGCTATCATCGAGTACATCTTTATATTTTCATCAAGCTTACCGCGAAGGTCGTTGAGCGCATCAACATAAGCTACGCCGTCGCCGCCGCCGAAAAGCTCCATAGCTCTGTAATGCCCGTCCTGATTGACCACGAGAACGCCGTTCTCCGTCTCCCATTCGGCATCTATCTTTCTGTAGTCCTTCTGATCGGGCTCGCTGCTTTCCTCGGGCGCAGAGCTTTCCTCGACCTTGCTATCCTGAGTTCCGGCGGGCTTGCTTGAAGCATCGCTGTTCTGAGATGTCGGCTTCTTTGTCACCTTTTTGGGTACCTTTTTAACGTCGCCCACGAAGGTAACGGTATCCTCTGTAGAAATGCCGAACAATCCCTTGAAGCTGTTGCCCATGTTCTTGAAGTCGTCACGGAACGGCACTGTATCGGTGAACCATGTGTTGATCTGCGCAGTGAACTTTCCGCTGAAGTAGTCCTCGAAGTTGAATTCGGGGAACGAGGTGAGGTTCCTCTTTTCGATGAAGGATTCCTTTGAACGCGGGAACACTACAAGGAAAAGAGCCGTAAGCAAGAAAACGGGTACCATTATAAGAAGCGAAATTGTTGAGGTGAACTGTCTTACTGCCGAGCGCTTGTATGAATTATAGCTCTTTTTTGCGGGGCGGGGCTGTGGGTTTATCGGGGCTGTCTGAGGCGCCGGGGGCTGAGGCTTTTTCAGTTCCACCTGCGGTGCCGCGGGCTGCGGCTTTTTCAGCTCCACCTGCGGTGCTTCAGGCTGTGGCTTTTTCAGCTCCACCTGCGTTGCCGCGGGCTGCGGCTGCTCTGCTTCGGGCGCGGTCTGCTCTGTCACGGGCTGTGACTGCTCCGCTTCGGGCGCGGTCTGCTCTGTCACGGGCTGTGACTGCTCTGCTTCGGGCGCGGTCTGCTCATTCAAGGACTGTTTGTTTTCGTTTTCCATATTTTACCTCCTTACCCTGAGCATCAGAAACGGAAATACAGGAAGGGATTGTTGGTAGAATCGACAAGCAGGATACTCGACATTATGAGAAGGAAGAGACAGCCTGCCGTCGCCAGCATTTTTCCTGTGGTATATACGACGTTGTTTCCCCATGAGAAGAAGAATTTTTTGATCTGCTGAAGTATCGGAGTTGAAACGACAATGGCGGTGATGACGAGGAAAACGTTTTTGACGAGGACGCTCCATGTCACGGGGTCGGAGAAGCTGTTTCCGTTGGTCATCATGCTTATGCCGAAGATATTGCTGAAGAAGTTGCCGAGCTGAGTCATATCCGAGAAGCAGAAAATGCCGAAGCCGATGACGATGACCAGCTTGCTGTAGATATGAGTGAGCACCTTGGGCCATTTTTTCATGCGCTTCTTGCCGAGCTTGATCTCGAAGAGAAGGAACGCGCCGAAATAGAGTCCCCAGAAGATATAGTTCCATGCGGCGCCGTGCCACATACCCGTACAAAACCATACGAGGAAGAGATTGAAATACTTTCTCGGCTTGCCGAAGACGGGGACGTAGAAGAGATAATCTCTGAAGAAGGAGCTGAGAGAGATGTGCCATCTCTGCCAGAACTCGCTTATAGTCTTGCATATAAAGGGATATTTGAAGTTCTCGTCAAAGTGGAAGCCGAATATCCTGCCCAGACCTATAGCCATATCCGAGTATCCGCTGAAGTCGAAATATACGTAGAGAGAATAGCATATCACCACAAACCAGGTGCCGAGGAAGGACAATGACGAGATGTCGTTATACTTATCCTGATTAACGTCGCCGAAGAACTGAGATACTATTGCGTAAAGGTTATTGGCGATTATTACCTTTTTGGCAAGACCTACTATGAATCTCATAGAGCCCTCGCTTATATCGGCCGCCGTTGACCTGCGCTTGTTTATCTCGTTTTCTACCACGCTGTAGCGGACGATAGGTCCTGCGATGAGCTGCGGGAACAGCGAGAGATAGAGAAGGAACTTCTTGAAGGACTTCTGCGGCGTTACGGTATCCCAATAGCAGTCGATTATATAGGATATAGCCTGGAAGGTAAAGAAGCTTATTCCTATCGGCAGTGAGATCTGCGGTACGGGTATGCCCGTATGGAGCAGACCGTTGACGTTTTCAACAAGGAAGCCCGTATACTTGAAGATGATGAGCATGAGGATATTGATCGCTATCGTTATGCCGAGAGCGGTCTTGCCTTTTTTGGTCTCTCTGTTCTGCCCTATTATCCGTCCCATATACCAATTGAGGGCGGCGCTGAACAAGAGAAGTATAACGTAGAGGGGCTCTCCCCAGGTATAGAATATCAGCGAGAAAATGATAAGTACAGTATTCTTCGACTTGAGCCTTTTACATAAAAAGTAACACAAAAGGCAAAGAGGAAGAAATATATACAGAAAGAACAGATCTGCAAAAACCATTTTATTTCTCCTTTTCCCTGTTTCTTGCTGCTTTTGCGCGGAAGCCTTTCAGCCGCGCCGATGAATAAAAAAACTGACAGCATACTTAATTCTACCCCAAAGAATTGGATATATCAAGTCTTTTCGGGATAATTATATGTATCAAAACTGTAACAACTGTCAGCTCTCGCCGTCACCGAGGGCGAGGATGCTCTCGTATACGCGTTTGCAGTTATCCTCGTCAAAATACGGATAGAACGCCTCAACGCGCTTTATATATTCGGGAGAGTTTTTGCAGTCGTTCTCAAGCTCCTTGATTATTGCGTCCACGGTGCTGTCGAGATCCCTGCATACGGGACCGAAGCCGTTTTCCTCATAGCTGAAATAGCCCTCGGAATAGGAATGGCTGCTGAAGAACTCCTCCTTGTCGAACTGCGAATAGACTACGGGCTTCTTGAGATAGCCGAAGTCGAAGAACACGCTGGAGAAGTCGGTCACAAGAAGGGCGCACTCCGCAAACTGCTTCTGATAATCAACGTAGCCCTTGTTCACCGTGAACACGTCGTTCTCCGTAAAGTCAACGTACTGCTCGGTAAACAGCGGGTGCAGACAGAACAGTCCCTCATAGCCCTTTTTGCGCATACAGTCAAGCAGCCTTTCGTTGTTGATAAGCCCGTTATAGAAGGCGAAGAAGGGGCTTTCCTTGAATTTATCGTAATATACCGAGGTGTCTGTTCTCGGGTCTACGCACTTGCTGAGGGATTTTCTCCAGGTGGGGATAATGAGCACCTTTTTCTTCACGTTCTTTCCCATGCGGGTAAGGTTGTCAAAGCGCGGGAAGCCCGTGAGCTTTACAACGCTCTCATCATAGAAGTATTCCCCGTCAAGAATTGAACGATACTCGGGTGTGCCTGCCGTGACGAAAATACTGATATTCTTGTTGAATTTATTGAGCCAGCCCGAGATGTCGTCCTTGGTGATGCCGTGCTGGAGGAATACGAATTTATAGTTATAGAGGTCGGAAATATAGGCGTAATCGCCCCCAAAGGGATTGAGTACGTAATCGCTCGCCTGTGAGGAGATGACCTTGTCGGCAAGAAGGGTCATAAGGCGGAACTTTACCGAGCTGAAGTCGACTACCTTGCCTATCGCCTTCATTTTCGCGTAGTCCTCGCTGTCCTTCTGTATGACGAAATAAGGCTTTATCCCCTTGGGCTTTTTCCCGCAGATATAGCGGAACAGATGCTCGCCGTTGTCGCCCGCCCTGTTCGGACGGTCTGAGATGAGCCAGACGTTCTTATAGAAGGGACGGAACAGCTTATAGAGTATCCTCCACTTTACAAGATAGCCCCTGTTTACGCTTTTGAGATAGCGGCGGTAGTCCTTTTCATACCTTTCTGCAAGAGCAGATGTAAAAGGGGTGACCTTTATAAGCTTCTGCCTTATCCTGATAAAATAGTCCCCGCTTATGCAGTAGCCCGCATTGCCGCTTTTTGAAGGTATATGCGCGAATTTGCCCGGGCTGATATAAAGTCTTGTGACAAATTCATTACGGAATTTCATGATAAAATCTATATTCGTCTCAATATCCTCCTTTACCGGCACGTCAAAGGAAAAGCCCTTGCCGTCGTATACTTTTGTACCGAGGATATTGATATCGTATTTCTGCGCGTAGAAGCGCTGCGGCTCGTAAAGCTCGCCGTCTACCCTTGCATAGACAGAATAATCGCTCTGATCAAGCAGGATATTATCCCTGCCCTCTATATGGAGCCTGCCGTCCCTGAGGTCAAGGAAATCGGCGGTCAGCAGGTTTTTCTGATCGAACAGATTTATGACGCATATATTATTGAAGAGCAGCTTGCCGTGGTCGTATTCAAGCTCCTTGCATATATTGCGCTTGTACTTTATATTCATTGTGTATATCTTCTGACCTATGCCCATATTCTTCTGCATACAGATAATGCGGTCGGAGATATTCACGAGGATCCTGTTGATAAGCTCACGGTACCTGTCAAGATCCTCCTTGGAGAGAAAGCTGTCGAGCTGCTTTGCTATGCGCCAGCGCATATCGTACATTACGGTATACTG
>CACWNZ010000094.1 GCA_902762335.1 uncultured Ruminococcus sp.
ACGTCCTCAAGGGTTATTTTTGTTATGCCCTGAGTATGAACGAAATCGGGATAAACATGCTTTCCGTAAACGAGAGATGCAAGAATGCTTATCTTTCTGCCGGCATCGTGTCCCTCTATATCGGCGGCAGGATTTCTCTCGGCATAGCCAAGCTTCTGTGCCATTGCGAGAGCGTCCTCAAAGGACATACTCTCCCTTATCATCTTTGTGAGGATAAAGTTTGTCGTGCCGTTGAGTATACCTGCTACCTCTATAACGTCATTAGCTGCAAGGCACTGGCTGAGAGGTCTGATTATCGGTATGCCGCCGCCTACGCTCGCTTCAAAGAGATAGTTCACGTTATTTTCTCTGGCGATCCTGAGAAGCTCTGCGCCCTTTGTGGCAACAAGCTCCTTATTTGAGGTAACAACGCTTTTGCCGCTCTGAAGCAGTCTTTTTGTAAAATCGTATGCAGGATTCACCCCGCCCATTACCTCGGCGACGACCTTTACCTCATCGTCATTGAGAATATCCTCAAATGACTTGGTAAACTTATCCTGAAAAGGGCTGTCGGGAAAATCTCTTATATCAAGGATATATTTTATTCCTATTTCTTACTTCGTGCGCTTGGCAATGCTTTCTTTATGCTCCGTAAGCACCTCTACCACTCCCGAGCCAACCACACCGTAGCCCATTACTGCTGCCTGTACCATACAATAAACTCTCCTTATATCTTCTTTTAATGACGGCAGCGGGGTCATGCCGCCGTCATATATCTTATCTTTTCCGTCCTGTCCGCTGATCATTCGGAAGGCTCCTCCGTACTGTCCTCGATCGGCTCGGGCTCGGGCTCAGGCTCGGGCTCGGGCTCGGGTTCCGGCTCGGGCTCGGGCTCAGGCTCGGGTTCCGGCTCAGGCTCGGGCTCGGGCTCGGGCTCTTCCGGCTCGGAGCTTTCCTCAATATCGGAGCTTTCCTCAACGTCGGAGCTTTCCTCAACGTCGGAGCTTTCCTCGACATCGGAGCTTTCCTCAACGTCGGAGCTTTCTTCTACGTCGGAGCTTTCTTCAGGCTCGGAGCTTTCCTCGGGGTCAGAGCTTTCGGGCTTATCGCTGGGCTTTGTGGGTACCTTTGCATAGGACGGCAGGTTATCGGGTGCATAGTAGCCCGTATCCATATCGTCTCCTGCGTCGTATGTCAGCAGCAGACCCGATTTTTTGCTGAAATCGTGCTGCTCTACCGTACCGCTGAGGGTATAGCCCTTCTTTTCCTTGCCCTTGAGCCATTCCGCCATAATATCGCGCCAGAGAACGTGAACTGCGCTCTGTTCGCTTTCGGCTATTTCCGAGGGGGTCGAGTGACCCGTCCATATTCCTGCAACGGCATACGGAGATGCGCCCACGAACCAGTTATCATAAGAGCTGTCGGTAGTACCGGTCTTGCCGATTATATCCCAGCCGTCTATCTTAGCCCTGTAGCCGAGAGGCGCGAAGTCGGGATCCGTCTCGGCGGAATTTACCACCTGCGAGAGAAGCCTGTTCATAATTGTAGAGGTCTCGGACGAGATCACCCTGTCGGGCATACCTCTGTCGCGGTTGTCAAGAAGAACGTTGCCGTCCTTATCCTCTACCCAATAATAGGTGTAGGGGTCGTAGTAATAGCCGTCGTTGCAGAATATCGCATAGGACGAGGTCATTTCCTCTACCGTTGTGCCGCCCGTGAAGCCGCCTATCGAAAGACCGGCAAGATTCGTAATATCCCTGTCGGGATCGAGGTGGCTGAAGTGCAGGCTCTTTGTAAGGAACTCGTAGCTTGCAGGCATACCCACCATATTCAGCACGCTTACCGCCGCGCCGTTTGATGAGATATTGAGAGCTCTCGTTACGGTTATATCGCCGTAATAGGCGCCGTACCAGTTGTTCGGTCCCATAACGGCATCGCCGTTCTCCTTGTAGCTCCAATTTGATATAGGGGCATCGGCAACGAGCGAGGAGTAGTTTATCTTACCCTGCTCAAGAGCAAGTGCGAACGAGGCTATGGGCTTGATAGTCGAGCCGGGCTGCAGAGCCGACTGAGACGCGTTATCCCAGAGAAGTCTGCCGTCTCTCTCCTGTCTGCCGCCGACCGTAGCAAGCACTCTGCCCTCGAAATCCATCATCATATAGCCCACGTCGAGCGTGGGGTCGTCGGGGGTCTTCCATGCGAGCACCTTTTTCTCGGCGATCTCCTGAGCGCGCTTATCCATTGCGCTGTAGATCTTAAGACCCTTGCTGTATATCATATCCTCGGCTTCGCCTATGGATATTTTCTTTTCTGCGGCAATGCCTGCGGTAACGTCCCTGAACAGTCTGTCGTCGTACCAGTTCCAGCTGTCAGCCTCGTCTTCCTCTTCCTCAACGACGAAGCCGACGAACTTCATGTCCTGTGATTCCTTCTTCGCCGCGAAATACTCATCTCTCGTTATCATCTCCTGCTCGTACATCGCCTTGAGAACGACGTCGCGGCGGAGCTTGTTCTCCTCGGGGAACACGAGCGGGTCGTATGCGTAGGGATTCTGCGTTATGCCGGCAATAGCTGCGCATTCCGCAACGGTGCAGTCCCTTATATCCTTATTGAAGTACAGCCTTGCGGCAGACTGAACGCCTCGGCAGCCGCTGCCGTAGTTTACGATATTAAGGTAGGCCTCAAGAATATCGTCCTTGGTATATTCCTTTTCGAGCTTGATGGCTCTGAATATCTCACGGAGCTTTCTTGTAATGCTCACCTCGTTGTCGTCGGTGATGTTCTTTATGAGCTGCTGGGTTATGGTAGAGCCGCCGAAGTCGTCCTTGCCCGTTGCAAGACTGAACACGGCGCCGCCCGTTCTGTACCAATCTACGCCCTCGTGCTCGTAAAAGCGCTTGTCCTCAATAGCTATCTGGGCATCTATCATCTGCTTGGGTATGTCCTTATAGGCTACCCATACGCGGTTTTCGGTAGAATAGAGCTGGCGGTAGTCATCCCACTCGCCCTTTTCGTTGAGAACGTAAACGTGGCTCGTCTCGTTGAGCTTCATGTCCTCAAGGTCTATATTAGAGGGCTCGCTTGCAATGTTCATTATATAGAACAGCAGCGATACCGCTACCACAAGACCCGTGAAAAGAGTGACCAGGAAAGCCGAAATAATGAGCTTGCCCACGGACGAGAAAAATTCCTTTATTACTGATAAGACGGATACCGAGCTTTTGCCCGCATTGTCGTTATATTTGCTTATATCTGTCTTTCTCACAGGCTATTACCTCCTATTTGTGATACACAGAGAGCTTTGACGAATTTGTATTCAGCCTACGTCAGCTATTATTGCCGGGATCTGTCAGGAAATAACGCGCACACGCGCTTTTTACAACATACCTATGCTATTATACCATAAAATAAAAAAAATGGAACGATTTTTTTTATTTTTTGAAAAAGCAGGCAGCAATATCTATATTATGCCAAAAAATATATAGATTTGTACTGAATATTTGCACAAAATATCCCAAAAATACTTACAGAGGTGATTCTCAAAGTGAAGAGACTGATAACTATAACGGGCAGCCTGCTTTTTATATGCATAATATTAAGTTTTTACAGACGATCATACGGGGCGGGGGCTCAGGCAAACAGGACGGACGCTCTCTCCGTGAGCGATACCGCCCCCGTGAGCGATGCTGTGACAGATCGGGACGGCGGCTTTACGGTAAAGGCGTACAACGGCAGTATAGCCGTATTCCGCGGCGATGAGAGCGAGCCGTATTTCGTCAGCGAGGTACATCTCAGTACCCTGCCACCCTATGACCGCAGTCTGCTTGAGAACGGCATTGCCGCGCCCGACAAAAAGAGCCTCGACAGGCTGCTCAGGGACTATCTGAGCTGAGCCCCTGTGATCCTGCCCGCAGCCTGCGCTGCCGCCCGCAGGCTGCGGGCAGGTACAGGTCACTGCAGTGCAATTTTACCAAAAAAAGATACAATTTACAGATGTGATTTGAATTGTGACCTGAATTGTTTTTTTCGATGCAAAATTGTCCGAACGTCTCATAAAAAGCCGAATTTTTGTTTGTTAAAAATGTAATATTATGTGGCGTATTTTTTCAAGTTTAAGAAAATTTATATAAATCGACAATTATTACTATTTTTATTCTCTTTTTTGTCAGCATTTCGTGATATTTTTTAGAAACGCGCAAAAAAGTAGTGACAAACTATACAAAATGGTGTATACTATAGATAGCTTAGTAACATATTATATATACAGGGGGTTTTATTATGTACAGCATGATATCTTACTGGCTGAAATTCTACAGACACGAGTGCGGTCTTACTCAGCAGCAGGTCGCGGACCGTCTTAAGATCGAGCGTTCGACCTACACCTACTACGAGACGGGCAAGACCAAGCCCGACATCAACACTCTTGTCAAGATAGCCAAGGTTTTCAACATCAGCTACACTAAGCTGCTGCAGGGCATTGAAGAAGAGCTCGAGGCTGTGGTCGCGGATATTCATTCCGGCTCGCCCACAGAGGATGAGGATATTCTCAAGTACCGCACGCACGCTACGACTAAGTACGAGGTCGAGCTGCTGTTTGTCGTCAGAAACCTTACTCCGAAGCAACGTAAGGAAGTTCTGAATCTGGCAAAAAAGCTTGCAAATGAGACTGAGGCTTCAAAGTGATCGCTTTTCGATCGGAATAATTGAACTACATAAAAAGAACTGCGGCGTTATCGTGCCGCAGTTCTTTTTTTACTCAACCGCCATTCTGTATACAGCCTCAAGACATATCTGCGCGTGCCTTAAGAAATTCTCCTTATCCACGCTTTCGTCTACGTCGTGTATCCTTACCGTGTCGCCCTCAAATACGGGACCGAAGGCTGCGCCGTTGTTTTTAAGAGTTCTTGCGTAGGTGCCGCCGCCCGTTGAATACAGCTTCGGCTCCTCGCCCGTGATCTCCCTATAGGCGGCTCTGAGCAGCCTTGTAACGGGGGCGTTTTCGCCTATGGAAAGCGGTGCCTCATGATTGATGACCCTTGTCATAAGTCCGTTGTATGACGCTCTCTCGCTGACCGCCTCGTATATCTCATCGGCAGATGCGCTTACGGGGTATCTTATATCTATTTTAGCCCTTGCGCCCGTCTCGTCCGCGTCTACGATACCCACGTTCACGGTAAGCGCGCCGGACCGCTGATCGCTGCAGGCTATGCCGAGTGAAGTTCCGTCATTTTCAAGACCTATCGCTTCGTCAAGGAACGAGCAGAGACTGCCGAGGGACAGCCCTCCGAAGCACTCCGACAGAAGCCCTATAAGATGCATTGCGGCGTTAGTTCCCTCCTGCGGTACGCAGGCGTGCGGCGCTCTGCCCGTCGTATTCATTCTGAGCCCGTCCATAGTGCGGATAAAATCACAGGCGCAGGGACTCCTATCCGCAGCCCCGCGCAGACGGCTGTCCTCTGGCTCTGTACAGTCTATAAGTGCCTCGGCGTTTGACGGAACGGCGTTTACGGCGCTGCCCGCCTTCAGCCTGCCGATAAGCGCGCTGTCGTTTTCCTTTGAATAGACCTCTATCTGAAGTATGCCCTTTTCGTCGGTGCATATACCGTATTCGGAATCGGGGGTAAACGCCATATCGGGCATTTCGTATTCCCTGAAATACAGCTCCATATCCTCCATGCCCGTCTCCTCGGCAGCCCCGAGAATGAGCCTGAGTCTTCTTTTGGGCTCGATGCCGCTGTCCTTCAGCGCCTTGAGACAATAGAGCGCGACCATTGCGGGTCCCTTATCGTCAACAACGCCTCTGCCGTAAAGTCTGCCGTCCTTTTCGGTAAGCTGAAACGGCTCCTCGCTCCAGCCCTCGCCCGCAGGCACTACGTCAACGTGAGCAAGCACCGCCGCAAGCTCCCCGCCCTCGCCGTATTCAACGTGACCCGCTATACCGCCGATATTCGCCGTTTTACAAAAGCCCATTTCCATTGCTCTGTCAAGCATAAAGCTCAACGCCGCCGCTGCGGCATTCTCATCTGACGAAACGGATCTTATCCTGATAAGCTTGTCGAGATCGTCAAGCATCTCGTCCTTATATTGTAGTATTTTCTCTCCGAAGCTCATTTCATCATCTCCGTAGTATAAAAGTATTCATTATTATGCGCAGGCGGCGGGGGTCATTCCTCCTCGCTCACTATTTCCTGCTCTATCCTGTATCGCGGCCGCTGCTTTACCTCGTTATATATCTTGC
>CACWNZ010000095.1 GCA_902762335.1 uncultured Ruminococcus sp.
GCCATGCTTGAGATACAGCTTTACGAGCAGTATCTCAAGGGAATTAAACGCAGGGATATTGCAGACAAGTACCCTTCAAGGGACGATTTTGCAGCGGTTTATCGCTATCTCAAGGCTGTTCCCCGCGAGCAGTACACCGTTGCATCGGTGCTGTCATCTATAGGCAGCGAAAAATTAGGGGCTTTCAAGCTGCTTATGATACTTGATATCATGAGCGAGCTTAAGCTGATAGATTATTCAAGGGATAATGAGGAGTTAAAAGCAGGACTAAGGAACAATTCCGTCAAGGTCGACCTCAACGCGTCGTCGATATACGGAAAGCTGAAGGAGGATATGCGATATGTCAGAGATAACACCTAAGTATTATCAGGATTATCATGAGCTTGTAGAGCTTATGAAGAAGAGCGATCAGGATTATGACCTTGAGCTTATCGAAAAGGCATACCTGTTTGCAGAGCAGAAGCACGGCGATCAGAGAAGAGCATCGGGCATTCCGTATATACTTCACCCGACCTCTGTAGCCTGTATCCTTGCCGAACTCGGCATGGATTCGCAGTCGGTTGCGGCGGCTCTGCTGCACGACGTGGTCGAGGATACGCCCGTCACCCTCGATGAGATAGTAAAGCTTTTCGGGCAGGAGATAGCGGGACTTATAGACGGAGTTACGAAGCTCGGCAAAATACCCTATTCCTCAAGAGAGGAGCAGCAGGCGGAGAATATCCGCAAAATGCTCATCGCCATGTCCAACGACATCAGGGTAATAATCATCAAGCTTGCCGACAGGCTCCATAATATGCGCACCCTCGAATGCATGAAGGAGCAGCACCGCCGCGATAAGGCTCTTGAGGTCATGGAGGTCTACGCGCCCATAGCCCACCGTCTCGGAATAAGACAGATCAAGGAGGAACTTGAGGACCTCTCCATACGCTACCTTGACCCCATAGGCTACACGGAGATAGAGCATCAGCTTGAGAAGAAGAGCACCGACAGACTGCTTTTCGTCTCAGAGATAAAGCAGCAGATATACAACCGCCTCAAGGACGAGATAAACAACGTATATATCTCGGGGCGAGTAAAGAGCATACACGGCATATATAAAAAGACCTTCATGAAGGGCAAGACCATGGATCAGATCTACGACATCTTCGCCGTTCGTGTAATAGTTGATACCGTAGCCGACTGCTACAACGCCCTCGGTCTTGTCCATGAGATGTTCAAGCCCCTGCCCAACCGCTTCAAGGACTATATATCTACCCCTAAGCCGAATATGTATCAGTCTCTTCATACCACGGTAATAGGCAAGGAGGGCATACCCTTTGAGGTACAGATAAGAACGTGGGAAATGCACTATACTGCCGAATACGGCATTGCCGCCCATTGGAAGTACAAGGAGGGCGTTACCAAGAAGGACTCTCTTGACGAGAGACTTGCGTGGATAAGAAAAATGCTCGAGAATCAGAGCGACAACGATTCCACCGATATAGTACGCACTATAAAGATGGATCTCGCGCCCGAGGAGGTATTCATATTCACCCCCAAGGGCGACGTTATAGACCTGCCCGCAGGCGCTACGGTAATAGACGTCGCCTACGCTATACACAGCGGCGTAGGCAACCGCATGATAGGCGCAAAGGTCGATAAGCGCATAGTGCCTATAGACTATAAGGTAAAGACGGGCGAGATAGTTGAGATAATCACCTCAAGGGAGGAGGGCGGTCCCAAGAGGGATTGGCTCAATATAGTTAAGACCAGCGAGGCAAGAAGCAAGATCAGGCTGTGGTTCAAGAAGGAGAAGCGCGACGAGAACATCACCGAGGGCAGACTTCAGCTTGAGACAGAGTTCAGAAGGCTGGGTATACACGTTCCCGAAAAGGAGCTTGAGAGCTTTCTTTCCGACGTCATACGCAGGCAGAACTGCAATTCCCTTGAGGACTTCTATGCCTCTATAGGCTACGGCGGCATACAGCTATGGAGGATACTCCCCAAGCTCAAAGAGGAGTATCTCAAGCGCTATACCGAGTCCGAGGATCCGTCCGTCGTTATAACCGAGCCCGCAAGAAGAAAGCTCAGCGGCGGCGTTCATATCGAGGGCATAGACGACTGTCTTGTAAAATACTCGCGCTGCTGCAACCCCCTGCCCGGTGACGATATAATCGGCTTTATCACAAGGGGCTACGGCGTTTCCATACACAAAAAGGGCTGCTCAAACGTACCCAAGGACATAAGCGCCTGCGAGGAGCCCGAGCGCTGGGTAAAGGCGGAATGGGCGGAGAGAGTCACCAACGAGACCTTCCAGTCGAATCTGCGCATAACGGCTACCGACCGCACGGGACTTCTTGCCGATATTACAAACCAGCTTTCTGCAATGCACCTGTTCATACATTCGCTCAATTCCCGTGAGGTCAAAAACGGCATGGCATCTATAGAGGTATCGATAACCGTAAACGGAATAAACCATCTCAGAATGGTAATAAGCCGTCTCAGCGGGATAAACGGTATAGTATCCGTAGGCAGAAGCTGATAAAAGAGGAAAGAGAATGAAGGCAGTATTACAGAGGGTCACCGGATGCACGGTGACCGTAGACGAAAAAATAACGGGAAGTATAGAAAGCGGCTTTCTTATTCTTTTAGGCGTTGAAAAGGACGATGCAGAAAAGGATGCCGAAAAGCTTGCGCGAAAGATAGCGGGACTCAGGATATTCACCGACGATAACGACAAGATGAATCTCTCCCTTGCTGATATAGGCGGGGGCGTTCTCGTGGTGTCTAACTTCACGCTCTGCGGCAGCTGCCGCAAGGGCAGAAGACCGAGCTTTGACGCTGCTGCGGCGCCCTCGCTTGCAGAGCCGCTGTATGAGTATTTCTGCGAATGCATGAGAGAAAACGGCGTTTCCAAGGTGGAAAAGGGCATTTTCGGCGCGGATATGAAGGTGTCTCTGCTTAACGACGGTCCCGTTACGCTTATAATAAACTCAAAGGAACTTGCGTAAGGCTATAAGGCTTTACACAGTCCGCGACAAACCCAAGACTATATTATTACGAAACGGAGCATAATAATGTTAAAGGTAAAGTGCTTTACACTCGGAGACTTAGGAGCCAACTGCTTTTTTGTCATTGACGAAGAGAGCAAAGACGCCTTTGTGGTAGATCCCGGGGACGTATCATCGGCTCTCAACGAGGCGATAGACAGCCACGGCGCAGACAGGCTTAAATATATTCTTCTCACACACGGGCATTTTGACCATATCGGCGGCGTCGCTTCGCTCAGGGTCAGATACCCCCATGCAAAGATAGTAATAGGCGAAGGGGATAAGCTCTTCCCGCAGAACGAGCTTCTCAATCTCGGGCTGCACTTTGACCTTGAGATCGATCCCTTCCGCTGCGATATTCTTGTAAACGACGGCGACAGGCTCCCCTTCGGCAGCGGAGAGATAGAGGTGCTCATCACTCCGGGACACACTAAGGGCAGCGCCTGCTTTATTGTCGAAAACGCTATCTTCACGGGCGATACGCTTATTACGGGTACCACGGGCAGAACGGACTTCCCCACGGGCAGTTATGACGATATGGTCGGGTCCATCGCAAGGCTCGCGGCTATTCCCGAGGATCTCAAGGTATACTGCGGTCATGGCGGCGGCTCTACTCTCGACAGGGAAAGGGCGACCAATTATTTTATGAGGATGACTAAATGATTCTTTATATCAACAATCAGTACCATTACGAAACCGAAAATCTTATAAGAAGCTTCTTTCCGAACGATAAGATAGAGGTCGTCAGAGAGCTGCCGGCTGTAAAGCAGCTTCCCTTTATAACTGCCCTGACCCGTGAGAACGGCGATGATATAAGGATAGAGGTGACCGTTGAAGCCGAGGGCTTTTTTGCTGAGGACGGCGACACCGTACCGGCAGATTCCGACGACCTTGAAAAAACCGTCGAAAGACGGCTTGCCGTCTGCCTTTACGGACTTCTCTCAAGGCTCACGGGCAGAAAACAGCCCTGGGGCATACTCACGGGTGTGCGCCCGATCAAGCTTTTCCGCAGGTTAACAGAGCAGTACGGCAGGGAACAGGCTATGCGGTATTTCACCGACGAGCTGCTCGTTTCGGACGAAAAGGCAAGACTCAGCGCCGTTACCGAGGAGCACGAAAGGAAGATCCTTGCCCTCAGCAAGCCGCTGTCCTTCAGCCTGTATATTTCCATACCTTTCTGCCCGTCACGCTGCTCGTACTGCTCCTTCGTGTCGCAGTCGATAGAGAGCGCAGGCAAGCTCATAGAGCCCTATCTTGAGCTTCTGTGCAGAGAGATAGAATATACCGCGGATCTTGCAAAGAAATGCGGGCTTATTTTAGAAACGGTATATATAGGCGGCGGCACGCCGACTACCCTTACTGCGCCGCAGATGTCAAGGCTGCTTTCTGCGATAGACCGCAGCTTTGATATGAGCACCTGCCGTGAATTCACCGTAGAGGCGGGCAGACCCGACACCATAGACGAGGATAAGCTCGGTGCGATACTATCGGGCGGAGCTGACAGGATAAGCATTAACCCGCAGACCCTGAATGACGATATTCTCACCCTCATAGGCAGGCGGCACACGGCGGCTCAGACCCTGCAGGCGTTTGAGCTTGCCCGCAAAACGGGCTTTAAGCATATAAATATGGACCTCATAGCAGGTCTGCCTGCCGAAAAGGCTGAAAGCTTTACGGCTACTCTCGATAAGCTCTGCGAGCTTTCGCCCGAGAGCATAACGGTACACACCCTTGCCATGAAGCGCTCGTCGAGGCTCACGCAGCAAGGCAGGGAGCTTGACACAGGCGGCGAGCCGCCCGCCGCGGCAATGCTGCGCTATGCGGAGAAAAAGCTCGTTCCGGAGGGCTATCACCCCTATTATCTCTACCGTCAGACGAGAATGGAGGGAAACCTTGAGAACGTGGGCTGGGCAAAGCAGGGCTATGACGGGCTGTATAACGTATACGTCATGGACGAGACCCACACCGTGCTCGGCTGCGGCGCAGGTGCGGTATCCAAGCTGAAAAAACCTGCCTCTGAGTCGCTGGAACGAATATTCAACTACAAATACCCGTATGAATATATCAACGGCTTTGACGAAATGCTCAGACGCAAGGAAAGGGTGGAGGTATTCTATGCAGAATTGGCTGAATACATATCGCAGATATGCCTGTGATATATCGCGCATAAACAGAGAGGCAAGGGAAAACCCCGAGGACTTTATCCTGACGGCGGAAAAGATATTCCACAGCGATATCAGAATGATAGTCGACAGGATACTGAATATTCCGGTCAAGCGCCATATAGTCTTTCTTTCGGGACCCTCAAGCAGCGGCAAGACCACCACCGCCATGAAAATAGCCGAGGCGTTTGAAAAAAAGGGCTGCCATACCATAATGGTATCCATGGACGACTTCTATCTCGGCAAGGAGTTCATACGTAAGCTGCCCGACGGCAAATACGACTTTGAATCCGTAGACGCACTTGATATTCCGCTTATGAAAAAATGTGTCGAGCAGATAGCCAAAAGCGGTGAGTGCGACATTCCGGTGTATGATTTTCCCAACAGCCGCAGGAGCGGCATGACAAGGCGGCTGAAGCTTGAGGACGACTCCGTTGTGATAATCGAGGGTATCCATGCGCTCAATCCGATATTCGACGACACCATACCGAGAGAGTTCGTCAGCAAGATATACGTCAGCGTAAAGCAGGGGGTCAAGAATAACGAGGAATACGTGCTCACCGACCGCGAGGTAAGACTTATCAGAAGGATAGTCCGCGACTTCTCCTTCCGCGGCACCGAACCTCAGCACGTCATATCCATGTGGGGCGACGTTGTGGACGGCGAGATGAGAAATATCCGCCCCTACAGGTATAACAGCGATTTTACGCTCAATACTATTCATATATACGAGCCCTGCATTATGAAGAACAGTGCGATACCTCTGCTTGAGAGGACAGGACCCGCTTCATACGAGGGAAGGGTCGCCGCAAGGCTTAAAGCATCGCTTGAACGCTTTGAGAGCATAGACGGCTCTCTTGTGCCTGTCAATTCACTTATCAGGGAATTCACAGGAGGCGGCAGCTACGAATACTGAGCATTAAAAGCTTTGCTTTCAACAAGCAAAGGCAAGCCGCAGGCTTGCTGACGTTCAGTGGGAGATTTTACTCCCACTGAACGGATATATGGCTCCCGCCGACCCGGGGGACATACTTTGCGGTTATAAGCGGCATTTGGAAATTATCTCGTCAATGCTATTGAATATCACCGCAAATAATGATATAATTATCTAAAACTATGATGATACAGGAGGGACAGCCATGAGTATAATGGAGGATGTTCTTATAAACGCTAAATCCGCCGTAAATTCCGTAGGGAAGAAGGCGGGCAAGGTGATAGACCGCTCAAAGCTCAGACTTGCCGCGCTTGATATAAGATCGGAGCTTTCCAAAAAATACCGTATGCTCGGCAAGGTGTGCTACGAGGCAAGCAAAACGGGCAAGGACTACAGCAAGGGCATAAAGCAGCTTGAGGCTGATATCACCGAACTTACAGATCAGCTTGAGCAGATAAAGGAGCTTCTTGCAAGCTCGGATAAAAGGATAAAATGTCCCGAATGCGGCGCCGCCAACGCAAAGGGCGCCGTATTCTGCAGCAAATGCGGAGTAAGGCTCTCCGAGGCTAAGCCTCAGGACGAGGACGATTACACTCAGGAGGAGCTGCTCGATTTTGCCGAGGAAATAATGGACGAGGACGATGATACAGTCTGAGCCTTTTTCTTGCGGACCGCATAGGACGGGTCAGCCGTTCCCTGCGGTCACTTTGTTGTCTTGTTCAGGATATTTCAGAAGGGAAGTGTTCAGGTGGGAGAAAAGAAAGCAGGAAGAAGATCTCAGTCCTTCCTGAAGGGCGCTATGGTGCTCGGCTCAAGCATGATAATCGTCAAGATCATGGGCATGATATACAAGATACTCCTCTCCAACCAATACGGCGGAGTGGGAACAGGTCTTTTCAATTCCGCATACGCGCTCTATAACCCGCTGTTCATGCTCTCAACGGCGGGCTTTCCGATAGCCATATCAAGAATGGTCTCAGAGAGCATAACCAAAAAACGCTACAGAGACGTCAAGCAGATACATAGAATATCTGTGCCTATCTTTGTAATAGCAGGCTGCCTTTGCTTTCTTGCAATGATACTCGGCGGCTTCATATACGTTAAAATAATCCATGCCGATAACGCTATCTTCGCGCTGCTCTGTCTTTCGCCGACGATCTTCTTCGGCTGTCTGATGTCTATATACAGAGGCTACTTTGAGGGTATGCGCAACATGGTGCCTACCGCCGTATCCGAGATAATCGAGGCTACCTGCAAGCTGTTCCTGGGCTTCACGGCTTCTTTCATCGTAACAAAATACGGCATGAGCAAATACGACAGCACGGGCTACGTATTCGGCATAAAATGCAGCAGCGCCGCTCAGGCGGAGCAGGCAATAATACCCATAGCCATAGGCGCGGCTATCACGGGCATATCCTTAGGCTCGCTGTTCGGCTTTATTTTTCTGTTTATCCGCTATAAAAGAGGCGGCGACGGCATAAC
>CACWNZ010000096.1 GCA_902762335.1 uncultured Ruminococcus sp.
GAGGAAAAGAACGAGGATGGACGCAACGACCTTTATATTCTTGAATATAACCGCAGAACAAGAAAAGAACGCCTCATAATGAACTATTCTCTTGACGATCCCACCTACATACAGCATATTTTCGCCTTTGAAAAGACGATAGTTCTTCTTCTTGAAAACGGCGGCAACAGCTTCTGGCTCATCGAGATAGAAAAAAAGAGCGGCGGCGAAATGAGCCGCAGAAAGATAGTATGCACGGGCTGCTTCAAGGACTGCATGGCTCTTGACAGTGAGCATATACTCGTATATATGTCACCCGATGAGGATAATGCGGATATCTTTGAGAGATACAAGGAGCTCACGGGCTGCGACAGTCTGTGCTATCTTTATAATATAAAGACCAACCATAAGTATTTCGTAAACGCTCCTCTTATCTCCCGCATAGGCTGTGAAAATCTCCGCATGATCGACATAAAGGGAGAGAGCTATCTTATACTGCCCGACCCCTTTGCGGACGAAAGCATAAAGGAGCACTATTACCGCGAGCAGCGCTGGATAAACGCCGATATAAGGGACAATATCTGGATATGCAGGACGGACAAGCTCATCGAAGAGATAGAGGCCGGACTCGACAGGATAACCAAGCAGTGCATAGTCAGCGCGGATATCAAGGCTCTCGTAAGATACCTCGGCACGGGCGGAAGCAAGGTGTATTTCCGCGCAAAGGAGTTCCGCTCCGGCATAGAAAAGATATGCAGCTACGACATTCTCAAGTCAGACGAGCCTCTCAAGGACAGGATAGCCGTAGAGGCCACCACCGAGACACCGAAGGACGGTACGGTGTTCCTTATCGAAGAAAGACCCTTCAAGGTATTCTCCGTTCAGGTAGGCAAGCACAAAACGGGCATAAAGGGCATGATAAACAGTCAGGCAGACTTTACCTTTGAAAACGACCTGGGCAGCTTCCTTACCTGCATAGAAAACCGCTACTGCGTTTCAAGAAAGACCGTAACGGACGAGGATACTCAGAAGAGCACCGATTATTACTGCATTTACGATTCCGTCACCGACAAGCACGAAAGCTATAAATGTAATTGTCATATCAAGGGCGATACTCTCGTTCTTTACTGAGGCAGGTGGATATCATGAAAAAGCTCATAACCCTTCTTGCATCGGCAGCCCTGCTGCTCTGCTGCTCTGCCTGTTCAAACGGCTCCGATAAGCAGGAAAGCTCCGCGCCATCGGGCTCTTCCTCAAGCGCAGAGAGCACGGAGAGCGCAGAAAGCGCGGAAAGCTCAAAGCCCGATGAAAGCGCGGCAAGCGAGCCCTCACACGCGCCCGACGTATTCTCATCCGATGCAAGCATTATCAGCGAGCCTGCGCCGAACGCAATATCCTATAAAGTAAAGGACGCCGAAAAGCCCACGGGAAAATCAAGCTCGTCGGACGCTCCCCTCGGTCTTAACGAATGGGGTACGGCCGCCAAGCTGAATATCAAGGACAACACCTATACGAACGTACCCGTAAGGCTCGTTTCGGTAAAAAGAGGAGAGAACATCTACAGCGAGCTTAAAGAAACGGTAGGCTCATCAAGATACCTCTTTGAGCCGCGCGATACCGAGGAATACCTCGTATGCGAATACGAGATCTGTCTTGACGGCTTTCCCGTACCCGAGGGCGGCACGCTCTGCGATATAACGGGCGGCATTACAGGCACCAACGGCGAGATGATAAAGCTTTCGACAGGCTCCTATTGGGGCTCGTCAACAATAGCGCTTGACGAACAGACCTATTACTTCGACGGAGTTATCCATTCTATGATATGCTCGCCCATACCCAAGGAGGTAAAGGATTATCTTATCGTGCTCGGCGAATACGGCGAGACACAGGCGTTCTTCAAGCCGCAGCAAGCATAATACAGCCGCCCTCACGGCGCTGACATAAGGAGGAAACACCAATGAAAATATTTAATAAAATAGGCGATACCTTTTCTCAGACCGTCGACGTTATAGTCGAGAAGAATCGTCAGGCCGCTTACATCAACCGCCTCAAGGCGATAATCCTCAGCGAGCAGGAACGAATAAACAAGGCCTATATCGTTCTGGGCAAGGAATTCGTACGCAATAAAGAGGGCAGAAAAAGCAGCGGCTTCGACCCCGACGAGATCATCGAGGAGATAGCCGCCGCCAAGCTGAGACTGAAAAAGGCGCGTGCCCGCTATGAATACACCATAAGATACGGCATACCCAAGCCCGGCATAAAGGCAGAGGAGGTCGTTGAAGCCGAGGTCGGCTGCGATCTCAGCGACGACGACAAGGACGAGCAGGATATCACCATAGCCTATGCAGACCCCGCCGCCGACGACAGCACTCTTGATGCCGCCATTGACGAATGCGTAGACAAGAAGGACGAATAAGCGCAGAAGGCTTAAAAATAAATAATTCAGGCACGGTGTCCCGTCGGGACGAGCCGTGCCTGTTTTTTATATCACATAGTTATCTGCCTGCGACGAGCCGTAGCTGTCAATTATATCCTGAAGCGTAATGCCGCCGAGGTAGTTCAAAATTGTCTCATACAGTCCCTTCCATACGGGCAGGGTTATGCACTCCGCCGCGCGGGGACAGTCGTTCTCATCGCTCTCAAGACAGGCTATCGGCGCAAGACTTCCCTCGGTGAGCGTAAGAATATCCGCTACGGTATATTCCGAGGCAGGCTTTGCAAGGGCATAGCCGCCCTGATAACCCCTGTTTGCCTTCAGCATTCCCGTTCTGCTCAGCAGAGGAACGATCTGCTCGAGGTATTTTTTGGATATGCCCTGCCGCTCGGCTACGTCCTTGAGAGAAACGTAGCCCTCTTCCTTATGCATACTAAGATCAATAAGCATTCTCAGGGCATATCTGCCCTTTGTTGAAATTTTCATTTTATTCACCGTCCGCTGCGAAATGATATACCTATTATAACATAGGTTTACTATGTTTTCAAGCCTTATTGCGCCGCATATACGGTTTTCTTTTGCTTTTTTGCGGGGGCGGGCGTAATAAAATCCGCAATTTTGTTGATTTACAATTCAAAGTATGCTATAATAGACAGGAATTCCTATAGAAAGATGTATGAGGTGACTGCAAATGGGCTTCAAATCATGGTTTAACGGCAGAAACAGCCGTAAAGAGCTTAAAAAAATACAGCCTTTGGTTGATAGAGTTCTCTCTCTTGAGGAGAAATATAAGGATTTTTCCGATGACGAGCTGAGAAAGGAGACGGACCGCTTCAAAGCGATGTTCGCGGAGGAGGGCATGACAAAGGAGCGCAAGGACGCTATCCTTGACGAGATCCTCCCCGAAGCTTTCGCCGTATGCCGCGAGGCGTCGTGGCGCGTGCTCGGCATGAAGCACTTTCCCGTACAGATCATCGGCGGCATTATCCTCCACAGGGGCAGGATAAGCGAAATGAAAACAGGTGAAGGCAAGACCCTCGTGGCTACCCTTCCCGCTTATCTTAACGCTCTTGCAGGCGACGGCGTTCACGTCGTTACGGTCAACGAATATCTTGCAAAGCGTGACGCTGAATGGATGGGCAAGATATACCGCTTCCTCGGTCTTACGGTCGGCATAATACAGCACGACAACACCAACGACGAGCGCAAGACGGCATACAATGCCGACATAACCTACGCTACCAACAATGAGCTCGGCTTCGACTACCTGCGTGACAACATGGTAGTATATAAGGAGAATAAAGTTCAGCGCGGACATTCCTTCGCGATCGTCGACGAGGTAGACTCCATTCTCATAGACGAGGCGAGAACGCCGCTCATCATCTCGGGTCAGGGCGACAAATCTACCGACCTCTACGTCAGGGCGGACGACCTTGCAAAGACGATGAAGTTCAAGAAGATAACCGAGTCTGACAACAAGGTCGACAACGACGATGAATACATCGAACAGGGCATCGACTACATAGTTGACGAAAAGGCAAAGACAGCCACCCTCACCCCCGTGGGCGTAAAGAAGGCAGAAAAATTCTTCGGCATAGAGAATCTCTCCGACCCCGAGAACATGACTATCTCTCATCACGTCAATCAGGCTATCAAGGCGCGCGGCGTTATGAGAAGGGATATAGAATACGTCGTAAACGAAAAGGACGAGGTCATAATCGTAGACGAGTTCACGGGTCGTCTTATGTACGGCAGACGCTACAACGAGGGTCTGCATCAGGCTATCGAGGCAAAGGAGGGTGTAAGCGTTCAGCGTGAGAGCAAGACCCTTGCAACTATCACCTTCCAGAACTTCTTCAGACTTTACAGAAAGCTCTCGGGCATGACCGGTACCGCTATGACCGAGGAGACGGAGTTCTCCGAGATCTACCACCTTGACGTTATAGAGATCCCCACCAACAAGCCTGTTCAGAGAATAGACTTCCCCGATGCCATATTCAAGACCGAGGAGGGCAAGTTCACCGCCCTTATCAACGATATTATCGAAGCCAACAAGAACGGTCAGCCCGTCCTCGTAGGTACGGTATCCATAGACAAATCCGAGGAGCTTAGCAATCATCTCCGCAGAAAGGGCGTAAAGCACAACGTCCTCAACGCCAAGCAGCACGCAAAGGAAGCCGAGATAATCGCGCAGGCGGGCAAGCTCGGCGCCGTGACCATAGCTACCAACATGGCAGGCCGTGGTACCGATATCAAGCTCGGCGGCAACGACGAGTTTCTTGCAAAGGCAGAAATGCGCCGTATGGGCTATTCCGATGAGCTTATCGAAGAGGCAACAGGCTATGCCGAAACTTCTGACGAGGAGATAATAGAGGCAAGAGCAAAATACAGAGAACTGCTTGAAAAATACAATAAAGAGACCGAGGCAGAGGCGGAAAAGGTAAGAGAAGCAGGCGGTCTTTTCGTTATGGGTACCGAGCGTCACGAATCAAGGCGTATCGATAACCAGCTCAGAGGCCGTTCGGGCAGACAGGGAGACCCCGGCGCAAGCCGTTTCTATCTCTCCGCAGAGGATAACCTGCTCAGACTGTTTGCAGGCGACAGGATCTCCAACATAATGAACAGAATGCCCGGCGAGGAGGATACCCCCCTTGAGAGCAAGCTGCTTTCTCACACTATAGAGAGCGCACAGGCAAAGGTAGAGGCAAGGAACTTCAGCATTCGTAAGAGCGTTCTCGACTTCGACGACGTTATGAACCGTCAGCGTGAGATAATCTACACACAGCGCGATCAGGTGCTTGACGGTGAAAACCTCAGAGAGACCATACTCAAGATGATACCCGACACCGTCGCCGCAAAGGTAGCCGAGTACCTGCCCTTTGAAGAAAAGGACGAATGGAATCTTGCAGGTCTTAAGGAATCCCTGAAGGGCTGGCTCATTCCCGAGGACGACGACGAGACTCTCGTATACGACAAGGAGGAGCTTGAGAATCTCGAAAAGGATTATATCATAGAGATGCTCACCGAAATGGCTACCAAGGAGTACGAGGAGAACGAGAAGCTCATTCCCGAGGAGACCATGCGTGAGCTTGAGAGAGTATATCTGCTCAAGAACGTTGACAGCTATTGGATGGAGCATATAGACGCTATGGACGAGCTCAAAAGGGGCATTCGTCTGCGTTCCTACGGTCAGCATGATCCCGTTGTCGAGTACAGGATCGAAGGCTTCGATATGTTCGACGACATGATAAAGTGTATCCGCGAGGATACCATAAAGATGCTCATGGTGATCCCGAAGCGCGTAAGCGAAAGACTGAAGCAGCAGGACGAAATGAGACAAATGGCTATCAAGAGAGCGGCAGGCGGACGCGCAAGAGCGGCTGCGCTGGCGGCTCTGCAGGCACAGAAGGCTGCCGAGGCGGCTCATGAGGAGCTTGACGTTGCTCCGCTCGTAGTAGGCGACGATGACGACAACGACGGCGGAATGTTCAACGTATCGGTAAATCTCAGCAAGGACGACAGCAGCGAAGAGCCTGAACTTGATGCCGAGGTAGTTGATGAGCAGGACGATAAGACCGCCGCTCCCGATGAGGATGAAAAGAAATACTCCGAGGACGACGTTCAGAAGGCCGCAGAGAAGTTCATGCAGAGAGAGCAGGTAGCAAAGCCCACCATGACGAATCTTGACGGCGACGGTACTACGGGCGGCAAGA
>CACWNZ010000097.1 GCA_902762335.1 uncultured Ruminococcus sp.
TGACAAAATAACCAGATTATAGTACAATAAAATAGAAAATGTATATATTCCTGACATACGGCATTAACGAACAAGACAGCTTTACCGAGAACGAAGTGAGCTTCTACACTGCCGAATACCGTATTTCGGGCAACGAGGGCGCGCTTATCACCAAAGCAAACGATATAAGCAATAAGACCAAAACGGCGCTGTCTACCCTTACCGAGACCGTAGATGCTGAGGATCTCGACGTACACGTCAGGTTTATCAACCACTTCAACGCCTCAGACTATGAACTTCCCTCGGCGGGCTTTGATGACAGCCGTCCGATGAGAACGCTGATATTTGCAGCAGCGCTTATATTCGGCTCGCTCATCGTTTACCGCCGCAGAAGGCGCATCAGATAACACGATAACACTAAAAAAGCCGTCTCCTTTTACGGGAGCGGCTTTTATCTTTGCGCGTGACATTTTCAATTCTTAGTGGTATAATGAAGGTGATATGACAGGGGGAAGGAAAATGAGCTACACAGTATTCAGAGAGGCTCCGCCGATAATACTTGAATTTCTCAATTACATAGGCAACGTACAGGGCAGGTCCGATCTTACCGTAGACGAATACTACCGCGACCTGCGCACGTTCTTCCGCTTTATTATAAAGGACAGGGGACTTGTAAAAAAGGACGTACCCGTTGACGAGATAGACATATCATCTGTAGACCTTGATATGATAGGGTCAGTGACCTTCTCGGAGATAATACTATTTCTCAATTACTGCAAGGACGAGCGGGGCAATGCCGCAGCCACAAGGGCAAGAAAGACCTCGAGCCTCAAGGACTTCTATAAATATCTGACAGTAAAGACACACAGACTTGAGCATAATCCGACAGAGGAGCTTGAAACGCCGCGCAAAGGGAAAAAGCTGCCGAAATATCTTACGCTTGAGGAGAGTCTTAAACTGCTTCAGGCTGTTGACGGCGAATTCAAGGAAAGAGACTACTGCATTTTAGTGTTCTTTCTAAACTGCGGTCTGAGAAGATCCGAGCTCGTAGGGATAAACCTCTCCGATATAAACAGTGAGAACGTTCTCACCATAAGGGGCAAGGGCAATAAGGAGAGAATGCTCACGCTCAACCCCGCCTGCATAAACGCCCTTAACGCCTATCTGAAGGTAAGACCCGTAAACGGCATAACCGACAGGAACGCTCTGTTTATAAGCAGAAAGAACTGCCGTATGACAGGAAAGGGCGTGTATCACATGGTAGAGCATTATCTTGAAAGGATAGGCATGGGCGGGCAGGGGTATTCGCCGCATAAGCTGAGACACACCGCCGCTACGCTGATGTATCAGAAAGGCGGGGTAGATATAAGGACGCTGCAGGCTATACTCGGACATTCCAACCTCGGCACCACGCAGATATACACCCATATAGCAGACGGTCAGATAGAGAAGGCTCTTAAGGCAAACCCTCTCTCAGACGTATGAATATAATACGGCAGCCGCAGGAAAAATGATCCCTGCGGCTGCCGTTTTTCAGCGTTTTTTATCCGCGCTGCTTTGTCTGATTATAAAAACGGTCGTCCCCTGATTGAGCCCGAGTATCTTACGCTCGACCTTAGGGTGCTTATAAGCCCGCACCATATCCCGCAGGGACGTTCCCTGATGAAAGCCGTGTACGATCTCGACCTCGCGGGTATCGGGCGGGAGCTTCTTCAGCTCGCTGTCGATGAGCTTTTTAGCGCTTTCTCTCGTCTGACCGTGAAGGTCTATCCTGTAGAAATATCCCATGGCACTCACTCCGCAAGAGAGGCTTCGGCGGCGCGCTTTACCATGAGAAGCTCCTCCATGACTATGCAGTGCTTTATCGTGTCGTTTTCAACGGCGTTTATGCATTCGTCAAGTCCGATCCAGCGTACCTCGTCTACCTCGTCCCTTTGCAGAGTAAAGCCGTCCTCGTCAATATCTCTCCAGAGAATGAAGATCTTTGACACCTGTCTGTCATGGAACTCCTTACCGAAAAAGATCTCGTCTGCACGTATCGTCCTCGTTCCGCAGTATATAAGCTCGTCGGCTTTTGCGGTAGTGCCAAGCTCCTCCTCAAGCTCACGCAGGGCAGAGGGGATATAATCTACACCTGCGGGGATATGTCCCGCGCTTGATATATCATAGCAGCCGGGGAATGAGGATTTTGTAGAGCAGCGCTTTTGCAGCAGCACCTGAATACTGCCGTCAGCAGCTTTTCTCAGCAGCCACAGGTGCGCCGTTCTGTGACGAATGCCCTCTCTGTGAGCTGTTTCTCTGTCTACGGTCTTTCCCGTGGGCTCGCCGTTTTCGTCAACTATATCAAGATATTCCGCCACTTTCTTCGTCTTCCTTTCCGTCGTTATAATCATAGAACAGCTTATCGAGCAGGATATCAAGCTTTTTTCTGTCGCCGAGAGCCGCCCTGATAAAAGTCCCCGCATTGTTGAGCATAAGTCTGAAATAAAGCATATCACCGAGCTCGTCGAATTTTCTCGTGGAATTGATAAGGCGGTTATTTTTCAGTGCGGTATAGAGCCTGCCCTGTTTTCTGCCGTATTTCTTCAGCTTTTTTGCTGTAGCGACGTCCTCCATGGCCTTCTTTTCGGTAAAGCCGCCCGTTTCGATAAAGGTTTTTCTTTCAGCCCAGAATATGCCGCAGTAAAGTCCCGTCAGTCTGAAGCCGAGACTGCACAGTCCCTCGTTAAGAAGAAGGGGGAGAGAATGCCTTTCAAATATTATAGGCGCGCCGCCTCCGATATACAGTCCCGTTGCCATAAGATAGGCTATCTCCTTAAGCGTACCCTTCGTCATAAGATTATCACAGTCTATCGTGACGACAATATCGCCCTTCGCGGCAAATATAAATATCCCCGTATTGCGTACGCTCGCTATGCATCTGTCCTCGTTGTAAAGCACTCTTGCGCCGTTCTTTTCCGCAAGCTCGGCTGTTCTGTCGGTGCAGCGGTTGCAAACTACTATTATCTCGGTTTTTCCTCCGTAATACTTTGACGCATTTTTAACGCTGCGGATACAGCGTTCTACGTATTTTTCCTCATTATGCGCGGGTATTATCACAGAAAAGCTCGGACCCTTCATATAAGTACCTCCTCGTCGTTTCAGTCGTTTTTCACGGGAAGCCTGCTGCCGCATTCGCAGCAGTATTTCTGAGTGTCATTTTCAGCGGCGGCGCCGCATTCGGGGCAGAATTTAGCGGGCTTTGCAGGCGCAGGCATTTCTCTGCAGCCGCTGTCGGCAGGCGGGCAGTATATCATAGTGTTCCTCGGCGCGACCCTTGCGCCCGAGGGTATCTCTATCTTATCAAGCATATCCTCTCTTGCGAATACGGACAGGGGCATATTCATATCACAGACCATCATTGTCGTCGTAAGCTTATCGGGATACACCCTTACGTTGGTAAAGCCGCCGAAATCCGACCTTGTAAGATCCTCGGGAACTATATAGACACTGTTTCGGTCGTATGTGTAGCTGACAACGTGGAAGCTTCCCCCGCAGCCGAACCAACTTATAGTATTGCCGTTTATTTGCATAGGATAGCTGCCCTTTCCGCTCTGCGACCACTGCTCCCACGTTCCCTGAAGCTTATCAATAAACTCATCGTCACGAATGATGATGTGGTCAAAGGGACCGTTCTCCTTCTTTGTCAGCGTATAGAGAGTTTCGCCCATGATAGTATAATTATAGAGCAGCTTTAGCTCGCCGTTCTCATAGGCAAGCTCCTTTATTTCGGTCATCATATTGCCCTCGTAGTCGCGGGAGAGAATATTATCCGCAAGGGAGATCAACGTGCGCTTTCCCTGTTCAATGCTTTCCGCATCGTATGTGACCGTCGTTTCAAGTCTTATCCCTCTGTCGTAGCCCCTGACGGTAAGCTTATCATCACGAAATTCAAGATAATAATGATAGCCCTCCTCCCAATAGCCGTTAAGCTTATCGCTGTATCTCATGACCCTACCTCCTCAATATTTTCGTCTATCGTTTCCAGCAGAAAGCTCACGGGACGGAATCCGTCGTTGCAGGATATCATTGCCGAGCGTTTGTTCTTCATCCAGCCGTCGTAGAAATCCTCTGCGCCGTGAGATAGCGCCATTACGAAGGGATACATACTTTCCCACGCGCTTTGGCAAAGTCCTTCAGGCTTATCGAAGCCTTCCGCTATATATACCGCGCCGACCCGCATATCGCAGGCGTGCTCTATCGGATTTTCATATTTTTCTATAAGGTCGCTGTGGCAGACCTTTTTCATTACGGTTATTCGTACCCTTTTCATCATCAGACCCCGTTTCTGCTCTTATGCGTGAACGAGCGCAGGGAAGGAAAGTATCTCGGGAAGATCGCTTATCAGAGTTTTCCCGAGCACGAAAAAAGTGCTGTCGTCCTCTTTATAGAGATATTTTTCGAGCCCGCCGCTGTTCTCGGGTATGAATGCAAAGCTGACGCTCCTGACCTCACTGCCGAAATAGCTGCCGATCTCAGCGGGATCGATCTCTTTATCGGAGAGAATATCAAATACCGTCAGCGTGTCACCGTCCTTTTCGGCTATGATATAGCAGTTCTTGTCACTGACCTTATATACGCATTCCTGCATGAACTGCGAAAGATAGAACATAAGAAGATCGTCGGTATCGGTCTTGACGGGGCTCCTGCTTGTCAGGGATGTTTTTTTATTCAGGAAGGCTCTGAAGTCGTTTATATCGTTCATAGGTACCCGGGAAACACGAGCCTTACCCTGTGCTTCGTTTACCGCGCGGAAACGGTACTCGTCCGCCGCTCTGAAGCCGAATTTCGGGTAAAAATCAAGTACGCTGTCATTGGCAAAGAGAAAGATACCGTCACGGTCGGAATAGTCCGAGATGACCTTTTCCATAAGAATGCGCGAAAAGCCCTTATTGCGGAAGTCCTCATCGGTCATTATCGTGCCGAGCTGAATATAGCGGCGCTTTTTTCCGCCGACCGTGCAGTTGATGATATTCACGGATACGTTGGAAATTATTCTGCCGTCAAGCAGTATGGAATAGGGGATATATTTCTCGTTCCAGAAGCCGTTTTTATACCAGCTCTCAAAGCTCAGCCCGAATGTCTTTTCCGCAAGGGCGTTGAACAAGGCTCTCAGTCCGTCGTCGTTCCTGTAGTCTGAAATAATATTATAGCTCACGCTGATCCCTCCGATCTTGTTGTTATTATAATATCACGATATTTGTATACTGTCAATTTTTCATATAAGCGACTGCTTTGTTCACATTGCCGAATATCGGACAAAAGTATGTTCTCTACCTCAACGACCGTGAATGTCACAAATAATATCACCGGGCATTGCAGCCACGAGAGCGCAGCGACAGAATAACAAATGGGAGTCGGGCAGTACGCGCTGTAGGCTCTTTTTATATAAAAATACCTCATATAAGACACACTTTTTGTCTACAAAGCTGCATTATTCATACTTTTGTAATAAAACTATTATATAATAAGATCTGAATTGAGCTAAATAAGAAAAGAGGTACGTTATGTTTCTGAATATTTCTAATCACCCGTCGTCAGCGTGGAGCGCAAAGCAGCTTGAGGCCGCCAAACAGTACGGCGAGATCGCAGATCTGGCGTTCCCGAACGTGCCGCCTTCAGCATCTAAGGAGGAGGTGCAAGCACTTGCGGAGTCGGTGCTTTCGCAAGCTATGCAGATGAATCCCGACTGCGTTATGTGCTCAGGTGAATATACTCTTACCTACGCGCTCGTTAACGGCTTCAAGGCTGAAAATATAAAGACCGTAGCAGCCTGCACCGAAAGAAAAACGGAGGAACGCACCGATGAAAACGGGCGTACGGTTAGAACGAGCATTATAGAATTCGTCTGTTTCAGAGAGTTCTGAGCAAAAAATATTTCTGAAAATGAGGTGACAGATTTGTACGACAACGTCAGAGAGACGATGCAGTCCGTGATATGCAGGATAGCCGAACGTATCGGCATAACGCCCCTGTGGAGGAACACCCTGCCCGGCGATGACAGAACGATAGATCTCGCCATCAGGCTTGGCTCGGCAGATGAAGAGATGACCGCACTCAGAAGAGGGCTTTCGTCAATATTCGACAGGCTCCGGCTGAAGGACGGCGAAGCTGTCAAAGGCAACAGGCTTTTTCTTGCGGAGGACGGCAGAAGCTTTGAATGCGGAAAAAGCGGCAAGGAGGTCGACCTTACAGCTCTGAAGCAGGCTCTTGACAAGACGAGCGACCCGGGATACTGTCTTGATGCGCTGAAAAAGCACGCGTCCGATCTTACCTGCGTAAAGGACGGCGAGCTTTCCTTGTATCTTCAGACAAGACTGTCGTCGGCATTCGCTTCGGCGATGAGCGTATATTATCAGGGTAAATTTCCTGCCGATGACGAAGCTGCCGCAAAGGAAAACTGTTTTATATTATATACGGCGGATTTTTCGGGGATACAGAATTTTATCTACACGATAATACAGAAAAACGCACTTGAAATGCTAAGGGCGAGGTCGTTCTTCGTGGAACTCGTCATGGCGCATCTCACGGCGGAGCTTACGGAGGCGTTCGGGGTCACACAGGCAAACGTCCTTTACAGCGGAGGCGGTCACTGCTACGTTCTTCTGCCTGCTGTAAACGATCATCTTGAGAGGATAAAAAGACTGCATAAGGCGCTTAACGATTGGTGTATAAAATATTTTTCAAACAGCCTTTCAGTGGTATGGGAAAGCCGCCTGTGCTGCCCCGATGATTTTCTCAATAAGCCCGCCGGCTCATATCAAAGACTGTTCAAGGATATATCCGCGAAAATGGCAAAAAGAAAGCTCAGCAAATACTCCGCCGCCGAGCTGACAGAGCTTAATAAAGACAACGGCAGGAACGACGGCAAAAGAGAATGCAGTATCTGCGGAGCGGCATCGAACAGTGTCAGGGTCGGAAAAACTGTCTGTGAATGGTGCGAGACTTTTACAAGCATATCTCAGGCTCTTATCGACGGAAAAAAATGCTTTTGTGTTGCGGATAAGGAAACGGAGGGCTCGGTTCCGTTTTTCTCCTGTAACGGAAGGGCGTATTTCTCTATCACTGATAAAAGCCGCGCTTCAAAGCTCATCGGCGAAAAAAGCACGCTGCGCTTATATTTCGTGAACAGGCTGCCTGAGGATATCACCGACAGTAACAAAGCGGCGATCCTTGAGGTGTGCGGATATTCGGTCAGTGACGTCATGAATAAGCTTTCCGCATCTTCCTCGGGTATAAAGCGTATAGGCGTGCTGAGAATGGACGTGGATAACCTCGGCAGTACCTTCATCTCAGGCTTTGACAAGGGCTGCGTGAATATCGGAAGGACCGCTGCTCTTTCATCTATGATAGCAGGCTTCTTCAAAAACAATCTCAATGCAATACTCAGCCGCGGCGGGTACAATATCACCGTTTTATATGCGGGCGGTGACGATGTTTTCCTTGCAGGCTCATGGGACGACGTAATCGGTGCCGCAAAAGCTACGATAAACGCCTTCAGAAAATATACCGGCGGCAAGCTGACAATATCGGGCGGCATAGGTCTGTATAAGGATAACTATCCCGTAGTAAGATTTGCGCGCCACACCGAGCTGCTCGAGGCGTGCTCCAAGAGCAATCTCCGCAAATCTCGCAGCAAGGATTCCGTAACGCTGTTCAGTGACGATCACAGGCATACATACTTCTGGGACGAGTTTGAAAAAGCTGTAACAGGTGAGAAGCTCGGTGAGCTGGAGGACTTTATGAAAAAAGACAACAACGGCTTAGGCAACAGCTTTTTATATCAGCTTCTGGAGTTTCTCCGCGGTCTTGAGAACGACAAAATAAATATTGCCCGCGCGGCTTATCTTTTAGGAAGGCTGTCCTTGGCGGTAAAAAATCAGAATAGCAGTTTTCCTGAACACGTATATAGCTGGATAAGCGACAAGGAAAGCCGTGAGGACGTAAGACAGCTTATAACCGCTATAACGATATATATTTATCAGGAAAGGAGAAACAGCAATGGATCACAGAAAGGACACGAATAAAAAAGAAAAGTCTCAGAGCCTTGAGGAGCTTATAAAGCTGCCTAAGAATGGCTTTATCAACGAAGATACCTACATAGATGAGGCTATGAACATGATAGAGCACGGCAAATCGGAGATAAGTACCTCGAAGCTGCGCTCGATGTACGGACAGCTTTGTGAGATCACCAAAAGGTATGACCCGTCAGCGCAGGAGGAGCTTTCAAAGGATTGTATATCGGCGCTGCGGCTTTTGCGCATACAGATCATTTACAGCATGGGCCGTGACGATAACGTGATGGATTTCATTAAGGATTCGCATCTGGTGGCATATATCTGTCACACCGAGAAAGAAAAAAAGAGCGGCTGCTACAAGCTGCTGTGCAGGTATTTTGAGGCGCTGGTGGCTTTTCATCGTTTCAAGTACCCGAAGGAATCATAAGGAGGTGTCTGTAATGGATAACAACAGATTTAATAATAAGGCTAACGGCGGAAATAATTACGGCGCGGGAAAGCAGCAGGGCTATAATTCACGTCCCAACGATAATAAAGGGGATATTTTCAGATTCAAAAGAAAGCTTATAATAAGAGCGGATCTCATGGTGCTCACGGGAATGCACATAGGCACGTCAAACGCCTATACGGGCATAGGTACGGTAGACAGCCCCGTTATACGCAGGGGCGACAGTGACGATCCTATCATACCCGGCAGTTCCCTCAAGGGAAAGCTTAGATCGCTGCTTTTCTCCGTAATAAATAATGAAGGAACGATCCGTTCTCTTTTCGGCTCAACGAGCAGTCCGTCGAGACTTCAATTTGCCGACGCATACGTAAAAAGCCGACCCGACGGCAGTATCACCGAGGTCAAATTTGAGAACACTATAAACAGAAGCAGCGGGATAGCTAACCCGCGACAGATAGAAAGAGTAGTTCCCGGCACAG
>CACWNZ010000098.1 GCA_902762335.1 uncultured Ruminococcus sp.
TTCAGCCTTGTCAATATCGAGCTGGATTATAACAGCTTTTTCGCCGAATTTCTTTCTGTCGCCTGCAACTCTGTCAGAGAATCTTGCGCCGACGGTTATTATAAGGTCGCAGTTATCGGTAGCCTTGCCCGTTTCATAGCCGCCGTGCATTCCTATCGTACCCATGAACAGTCTGTGTGACGACGGGAAGCCGCCGAGACCCATTATAGAGGTCGCAACGGGGCAGTCGGTCTTTTCGGCAAAGGCAAGGAGCTGCTTTTCGGCATCTGCGCTTACAACGCCGCCGCCCATGTATATCATCGGGCGCTTTGCCTCGTTTATAGCCTTTGCGGCAGCAGCGAATTCTCTTTCCGACGAAAGCACGGGCTCGCTCATTTCAAGCGGCTCCTCGGGTGTATAGTCGCACATTGCACCTGTGACGTCCTTGGGAATGTCTATGAGCACGGGACCCTTTCTGCCTGACATGGCTATCCTGAACGCCTTTCTTATGACGTTGGCAAGGTCCTTTACGTTCTTTACTATAAAGTTATGCTATGCTTTGTTATAGGCAGAGTTATGCCGCAGATGTCCACCTCCTGAAAGCTGTCCCTTGCAAGCAGGTCGTTGGACACGTTGCCCGTGATCGCTACCATAGGTATAGAATCCATATATGCGGTAGCTATACCCGTAACAAGGTTAGTAGCACCCGGACCCGACGTTGCTATTACAACGCCGCATTTTCCTGTCGTCCTTGCATAGCCGTCAGCTGCATGGGCAGCTCCCTGCTCGTGCGAGGAGAGGATATGGGTTATCCTGTCGCTGTACTTATACAGCGCATCGTAAATATTGAGCACCGCTCCTCCGGGATAGCCGAAAACCGTATCCACACCCTGCTCGAGCAGGCACTCCGCGATGATCTCAGATCCGTTAAGCTGCATGATTTTTTAACCTCCGTATCGGGGCATACTGATACCCCCTGTAATTTGCCGTATAGAACTTGAGCCCTTGACTCCGATTTTTATACATATAATATAATACATTTATTTGTTCGATAAGTCAACATTATAACCCGCAAACTTTATACAATTATATTATCTGCGCCGCCTTTATCGGGCTGATAACCGTCATATTATTCTTTCAGGGAAATTAACTTGTAATAATATGCAAAAACGGTCATGATAATTCTAAAATCATGTTGAAATTTTACCGATGATAGTATATAATAGTTATTGATTTGTTCCAAAATGCCGCAGGGCGTTCGGAACGGCTCATTTTTTTGCCTAAAAAGGAAAGGGGTATTTTTCTATGTCAAAGTCAAAGCTTACACCGGGTGAGGCAAGAGAGCTGATAATAGCAAAGCTCTCGCACAACTTCGGTGTTTCACCTGCTGACGCTACCGACGAGCATTATTATAAGGCAGTCGCGCTCGTTATCAGGGACATTATGCGCGTACAGCACAAAAAGTTTGCTGCCGAAGCCTTCAAGCAGAAGTCAAAGACAGTTTATTATCTCTGCATGGAGTTCCTCATGGGACGCTCTCTCAAAAACGATCTATTTAATCTCGGTCTTGAGGATACCATGACAAAGGCTCTCAAGGGCCTTGATATAAAGATAGACAACATCTACGAATGCGAGCCCGACGCGGGTCTTGGCAACGGCGGATTAGGACGTCTTGCCGCCTGCTTCCTCGACGGTCTTGCAACACAGAATTACGGCGCTATGGGATACTCACTGCGCTATGAGTTCGGTATTTTCAGACAGAAGCTCGTTGACGGCTGGCAGACCGAGCTGCCCGACTTCTGGCTGCCCGGCGGCTCCGTATGGCTTCAGCCCCACCCCGAAAAGTCCATTCCGATCTACTTTGACGGTCACATAAAGGAATCATGGGACGGCGAGCACCACTCTATAGAGCTTGAAAATCCCACAAAGGTAATTGCCACGCCCTACGATATGCTCGTACCCGGCTACGGCGGCAAGGGCATCAACAGGCTCAGACTGTGGGCGGCTTCCTCCGATAACTTCGACATGAAGCTGTTCAACTCGGGCGACTACGTAAGAGCCATGGAGCAGAAGGCTCTTGCAGAGAGCATCACAAGGGTACTCTATCCCGAGGACAACCATTCAGAGGGCAAGAGCCTGCGTCTTAGTCAGCAGTATTTCCTCGTATCAGCTACGATACAGGATATAATCCAGCGTCACCTCAGAAACTACGATACGCTTGATAATCTTCCCGATGTTGTTGCTATACACCTTAACGATACCCACCCCGTTCTTGCCGTTCCCGAGCTCATGAGGATAATGCTTGACGAATGCGGCTACGATTGGGACAAGTCCTGGGACATCGTAACAAGGACTATCGCCTATACCAACCACACCGTAATGAGCGAGGCCCTCGAGTGCTGGCAGGTGGATATGTTCTCGCGCAGACTGCCCCGTATCTATCAGATAGTTGAGGAGATAAACAGGCGCTTCTGCGAGAAGATGCACAAGAACGGCGTTGACGGCTGGAAGATAGGCAGAATGGCGGTAATAAACGACGGCATAGTAAGAATGGCAAATCTTGCGGTCATCGCAAGCCATTCGGTAAACGGCGTATCAAAGCTGCACAGCGAGATACTCAAGGATTCCGTATTCAACGATTTCTATACCGTAACGCCCGAGAAGTTCAAGAACGTCACCAACGGCATTGCGCACCGCCGCTGGCTCAATCAGAGCAACCCCGGACTTGCCAATCTCATCACACAGCTCATCGGCGACGAGTTCAAAAGAGACGCAAACGCCCTTGAGGGACTTATGGCATTCAAGAACGATGCGGCAGTTCTCGATAAGCTTGCCGCTATCAAAAAGCAGAACAAGGAGCGCATGGCAAAGTACATCAAGGATAACAACGGCATTATAGTAGATACCGACTCTATCTTTGACGTTCAGGTAAAGCGCCTGCACGAGTACAAGCGCCAGCTCATGAACGCCCTGCATATATACAGCACCTATCAGTGGCTCAGGGAAAATCCCGATGCCGACTATGTACCCAAGACCTATATCTTCGGCGCAAAGGCTGCCCCGGGCTACTACTTTGCAAAGCAGATAATCCAATTCATTGTAGAGCTTGCCAACAAGATAAACAACGACCCCCGCGTAAACAAGAAGCTCAAGGTCGTTTACCTCGAGGACTACCGCGTATCCGTTGCAGAAAAGCTCATTCCTGCGGCTGAGATAAGCGAGCAGATCTCTCTTGCAGGTACAGAGGCCTCGGGCACGAGCAACATGAAGTTCATGATTAACGGCGCAATAACCCTCGGCACCCTTGACGGTGCAAACGTTGAGATACACGACGTCGTAGGCGACGACAACGCTCTTATTTTCGGCATGACGACCCCCGAGGTAAATCAGCTTCTCCGTCAGGGCTACTATCCCTCTATCCCCTACAACAACAACCACATCATCAGAAACGCCGTAGACGGCATACGCAACGAGTTCGGTCCGCACTTTGAGGATATCTTCGTATCTCTCTCAACTAAGGATCCCTACATGGTGCTTGCAGACTTCGCTGATTACTCCTTCATTCAGCAGAAGGCTTCCAAACTCTATCTTGACACACAGACCTGGAACAGAATGTCCCTTGTGAACATTGCAAAGGCAGGCCGCTTCGCAGCAGACCGCTCTATCCGTGACTATGCAGAGACTATCTGGGGCTGCAAGCCTGTTACACTCTGATACGGCATTCCAAAATAATTGATATTTTATTTTCGTCAGTCACGGTCATTCCGAAAGAATGACTGTGACTGTTTTTATATTTTATCGGTATCCGTTCACGTTTTTTTGGTTAATGTGATAAAATTTGCTTCAAATAGTGAAAACATAATGCTGTTCTATTGATATATTTGATTATTTGTGATAAAATATCGTCACTTGGATTAAAATGGTAGAATTATGATCATTTTTTGAGGTGATAATATGATAAAGATCAAAAAAGCCTGCCCGAGAGCGCTTTCCATGGTACTTTCGGTAATGCTGGTGATAAGCGCTGTTATTCCATCAGCGACCTCACGCTCACAGGCGGAGGAGCCTATAGTTACCCATACTGCAACTCAGCAGATAGTGAGCTTTGCTGTGCGGCTGAACTCCGGCGCGGCAAACAAAGGCACTGAGGACGAGCCCGACTACGTATGGAAGGCGGATAAGCCCGATGCAGGGCATGAGTTCAAGTATCAGCTTGATTACGTCCTTTCGGGCGAGGGCGAGCTTTCGCCCGGCTCCGTCAGGTTCACGCTGCCCTTACATATTCTCAGGGACAGAGACGGCGAGTATGCAGACCTGTTCGAGATAGCTCTGCCCTCAAGAGAAGACGTGCCTTCGGGTGATACCGAAAACGAATTTGTATATAAGACAGAGAACGGTCGGGCGGTGATATATAACAGGCTGGCTATATCGGCAGCTCAGACAGGCTCGGTGCAGTTCAGCTACAAGACCGAAAAGCAGACCTTTGACTACAGAGATATGACCGTATCCGACAGCGCGACTGCCGAGCTTTCGATAGACAAGGGCGAGGACGAGCATCTTTATAATACCGCTCAGGGACCGCCCGTTGCCATAGATACAGGCGCATCTCTCAGCTCTGCATCAAAAAGCCTCTATTACGCCTATGATACGTGGCAGGACTATTGGGGAAGTCCCGCCTCGTTCGGAATAGAAGATACCGAGGATTATCTCTACCTTGTATGGCGCATAGAGTATGACGTTACGGCAACTCAGCCCTATACGCTGAGCTTTAAGGATACCGTTGCGGGTGAATACGGCGACACCTCAGTCGTCGGCATACAGATGAACGGCAAGGATACCTATTCCGATGAGTGGCAGAGCGGCGTGCTTAGCTCTACGGGAGAGCACGCGTACAGCTTTGTGCTGACAAAGCATCTTAAAGAAACATACGAGCCTTATATAACCTACAGGGTGAATAACCGCATAAGGATAAGGCTGCACCCGAACGATGAACAGGATGCCGACGTAAACATAGTGTCATCGGCAGTATATACCTATTCGCAGCCTAAGCCCGATTATCCATAGGGCATTTCAACTTCTGGAAATATAATAACTATTCCTACTATAACGGCGACACCGAGTATAATTCTCAGGTAATGAATTATCAGCTCAGCGAATTCAAGGACAACGTTTTAGACGATATACACGAAAACATGGTGTATAAAATGCTCATGGTCGGCTATGCCTATCCGTGGACGATCGCGGACGGCTATTCCACTCCCGATGTCGAGCAGTACGGAGTAAAAAAGGTCACCTATATTATGACCGACGACGTTTTCTTCTTCAGAGATACCGTTACGGCATATCATAATTATGATACTATGGAGACGGGCTATACCGTGCCCGCAGGCACCGAGCAGCTCGACCATAACGATTTTGAGATAACAGAGGTAAACTACGACCTTCTGATAGAATCCGCAAAATGGGACACAACGAAGCTCAGATTCGACCCCGTGCCGCCCGAGTATAAAAGCGGCGACGACGTTTATTTCTATGCAAAATTCGGCACAGATACAGAATTCACCCTTGTGGGGATCTTCCACCTCGATCAGAGCAGCGGTGAGATACTCAGCGACAAGGTGCTCGGTCTGTCGATAGGAAACATAACCTTTGCCGAGAATGCGGAGTGCGTGGGCTACAGGATAGTATTATCCAACGCTTATTATCATACGGAGCTTCAGGCTTATCCCTCGTGCAGGATAAAGCACTCCGAAAGGATCGATCGTCTTGTCAGCCGTGCCTATAATGACGGCGAAAGACGAGTATGGCTGACAAATATCGGCAACGTAAAGATACACAGATGCGACGACGAACAGAGCGCCGCTGAAGAAAACCGCATATTCGACAAGACCGAGTTTGCGCGGAACTATATAATAGGATATGAAAAGAAATCAAGCATAAGCAAAACGAGCACCTTCACCAACAATAACAAGCTGAAGCAGCAGCTCATCGTCGGCTGGAAGGTAACCTGCTCGGAAAGCTATATGACACAGAAGGGACAGGTATTTGCGCCGCAGCAGTCGGGCGTGTTCTATGACCTTATCCCTCTCGGCGCTGAGCCCGATCTATCGACCGTCAGAGTACAGGCAGGCGCCAATACGCTCAAAAGCTCGGAAACGGACGTCAGCACTATCCCGAATTACCGCAGCTCCGGCAGAACACTGCTCATAGTCAAGGTAAAGGCAAAGACCTCGGGCAGCTATACTCTTACTTATTCTACCGTACACTCATGGGAAAGCATATTTGACTACGGAAACGAGTTCAGAAATTCCGTTTCATTTGAAACGGGCAACAGCTCTATAGCAGGCGGATACCCCGACAACGGCGGACAGATAAAGGATGCCGCCCTCATGAGAGAGCTTGACAGCACCATCGTTCATCAGGGACAGGGCTACAGCTACAGGCTGAGATTTCAGACGGATTTCGTAACGAAGGCAAAGGATATAGTCCTTTGCGATGCGCTCGAGGGCTTCAGCAATCCCGAAACGGGA
>CACWNZ010000099.1 GCA_902762335.1 uncultured Ruminococcus sp.
GCCATGATAGCCCCTGCAAAGATATTCATTATGCTGGGCATGAATGATATAGGAATGTACGGGGTAGACGGCGCAGTTGAAGCAATGAAGGTCGTTACCGCAAGGATAGCGTCAAAATGCCCCGATGCGGTGATATACGTTCAGTCCGTCACTCCTATGCTTGAGAATATGCAGCTCCGTGACCTGAACAACAGGACTATAGCAGAGTTCAATTCAAAGCTGCAGCCTGTCTGCAATGAGAGGGGCTATATCTATCTCGACGTTGCTTCCGCTATGGACGACGGCAGGGGAAACCTCGTTTATGAATACTGCGGCGACCCCACCGCAATGGGACTGCATTTTTCTGACAAGGGCTGTGAGGTCTGGGTGGATTATCTCAAGACCCACGTTGCCCGATAAAAAACGATAAAACCGAAAGGAAGGATAATAATGAAAAAAATACTTTTAGTGCTCGCTTCGGCGGCTGTTATGCTTTCACTCTGCGCCTGCGGCGAAAATAATGAAAGCGGGACCGAGGATAAAAGCGCGTCAGGCTCGTCTGTAGTATCTGTTGCTTCGGGCAGCCTGAAGGATGCTGCCGAAAGGGTAAACACTGAGATAAAGTTCCCCTCTGAAACGGCAGCCTATACCGATAGAAGGCTCAGCAGGAATTTCGGTATAGAAGCAGATAAAATAGAGGATTTTGCAGGCTATTACTGCAGTGACGGCGTAAATCAGGAGCAGTTCATCTACATCAGGGCAAAGACTGACGATGACGTTCAGTTCATAAAGGATAAGCTGCAGGCTCATCTTGATTCGGTATATAACGTCATAAAGAACTATACTCCCGAGCAGGCGGCAATAATCGAAAAGGCGACCGTTGACGTCAACGGTAAGTACGTCTCTCTTGTCATTTCGGCAAACGCCGATCAGATCAAGGCGATCTTTAATGAGGTAATGTGATATTCTGAATTATTACGGGGTGTTTGCTCTTGGTTTTTTCAAGCTTTATCTTCCTGTTCATGTTTCTGCCGATAACGCTTTTTCTGTATTATATTACACCGAGGCGTTTCAGAAATCTGACGCTTTTTGTCGTTGATCTTGTATTTTATTCGTGGGGCGAGCCTATGCTCGTCCTGCTCATGCTCACCTCTGTGCTCATCAACTACGTATCAGCTATCCTGATAGGCATCAACCGCGAAAAAAAGGCTCTTGCAAGGACTGTCTTCGTTATTTCGATAATCCTGAATCTCGGTCTGCTGGGCTTCTTCAAGTACGTCGGCTTTATCGGGGAAACACTCAATTTCGTTCTGCCCTTCCTTGATCTGCCCGTTCTTGAGGTCTCGCTGCCTATCGGCATCTCCTTCTATACCTTCCAGACGATGTCCTACACGCTCTTCCTTATCGGTCTTTCAAAGAAGGTGCTCATAGCCAACGAAATGGGCGCCTTGTGGGACGCGGTCAGAGAGAGCGGCTCTCAGTCGGGCGCATTGGGCGCATGGGTGGGCATAACAGCCTATACCTTCCAGATATATTTTGATTTCAGCGGATATTCCGATATGGCAATAGGTCTTGGCAGAATGTTCGGCTTTGAATTCATGAAGAACTTTGACTACCCATATATCTCAAAGAGCATAACGGAGTTCTGGAGAAGATGGCACATCTCTCTCGGCACATGGTTCCGCGAATACGTATACATACCCCTGGGCGGCAACAGAAAGGGGCTTGGCAGACAGATCATAAATATAGGCGTCGTATGGTTCCTTACGGGTCTGTGGCACGGTGCAAGCTGGAACTTCGTTCTGTGGGGCGTATACTTCGGCATAATTCTGGTTATCGAAAAGTCGTTTATGCTCAAGCTCCTCAAAAAAGCTCCCGCCGTTGTTTCGCACCTGTATTCTCTTATTCTTATAGTATTCGGCTGGGTGCTGTTCTATTTCGAGAATATGTCCGACATGGGCGTATTCATAGCAAGGCTGTTCGGCGCAGACGGCTTTATGATGCACGGCAGCATCGTTTCGTGCATAACAGGCTATATCCCGCTGCTGATAGCCGCAGCGCTTGTTTCTACGCCGCTGTTCTCGTTTATCTATCACAAGATAAAGAGCAGAGCCGTCACCGCTGTTATCGATAACGCGGGAAGCATAGCCGCTCTGCTGCTCTGTACGGCATCGCTCGCAAGCAGCGCGTACAACCCCTTCCTGTATTTCAAATTCTGAACACGGAGGTAAATATGAGACCTGCAAAATTATTAAAATATCTGCCCGCATTCATTTTCTGCGGCTTTATCTTCGTTTTCATGATACTGTGGTTCGCTCTTCCGAAGGAAAGCTATTCCTCTCAGGAGAAGAGAATGCTTGCCGAATTTCCCGAGCTGAATGCGGGTACTCTGTTCAGCGGGGATTTTCAGAAGAGCCTTGACGAATATATGTCCGACCATATCCCCGCAAGGAATTTCTTTGTCGGGCTGAATGCCGACTTCGAGCTTGCCTCGGGCAGAAACGGCTCAAACGGGATATATCTCGGCTCTGACGGCTATCTCTTTCCCAAGCCCGCCGTCCGGACAGACCAGCTTATAAACAACGCTCAGTATATAAAGGAGTTTGCCGAGAGCATCGACGTGCCGGTATATATGACTGTGATACCCTCATCGGGCTATGCAAACAGCTCAAAGCTCCCGCTTATACATGAGGATTACACGGACGCGGAGCTTATCTCGGACTTTGCAAAGGGGCTCGGCAGCAGGGTCACCTTTATCGATACCGCGGACGTTCTTATAAGAGAAAGCGCTTTGAAGCAGCTTTATTACAGGACAGACCACCACTGGACCTCACGGGGCGCTTACGAATGCTACAAGGCCCTCGGCAAAAAAATGGGCTTTGAGCCTGTGCCTGAGAGCGAATTCTCAGTCGAAACGGTAACGGGCTTTTACGGAACCTCATACTCCAAGAGCGCGCTCTGGTTCGTTTCTCCCGACAAGATAGAGCTGTGGCACAATACGCGTCAGTCAAAGGATGCCGTGACAGTGGAGATAAAGGACGGCAGCGACATCAAGACCAATAACGGCTATTTCTTCAGGGAACGCCTTGAAGAGGACGATAAATACCCTGTCTTTGTTGACGGAAACCACAGTCTGGTCAGGATAACCAATACCGATGTCGAGGACGGCACCCTCGTTGTGGTAAAGGATTCCTACGCTCACACGATAGTACCCTTCCTTTCACAGAACTACAGGAATATCATTATGGCAGACCTGCGCTATTACAAAAAGGACATATCCGACATAGTCAGGTCGGAAAATGCGGACGGAGTGCTGCTGCTCTATTCCCTCGACAACCTCTCCAACGACCCCTATCTGTCGAACCTGTTTTAATTTGGAATGTGGAACCGGCGGCGCGGCTTTCTATCGGGTCATCACTTCATGCCCGCGCCCATAATTTATTTAGTTTGGAATTTGGAATGTGGGATTTGGAATATCGGTTGCCGCTTGCGCGGCATTATAATATGATCTCGCAGAGGGATAAATTCAAATAAATCCATTTGCTATGAACTGTAATTCATCAAAGACTTACTATAATGGAGCGAAGCGACAACAATTATCCCACATTCCACATTCCAAATCCCAAATTGATTTAAGGGGGGGGAGTGAACGGAATGCCGAAGCCTGACCGTAAGTATAAGGCTGTTGCCTATATCATCATATCGGCATTCTGCTTTGCCGTTATGAACCTCTTTGTGCGTATGTCGGGCGACCTGCCTGCATACGAAAAAAGCTTCTTCCGAAACTTCGTGGCGGTGTTCTTTGCCCTCGGAGTGCTGATAAAGAAAAAACAGCGCTTCACATGGGGCAAGGGGTGCTTTAAGCTCCTGCTGCTCAGGGCGGGTATCGGTACGGTAGGAATAATCTGCAATTTCTACGCCCTCGGGCACATACCGCTGTCCGATGCTTCAATACTCAACAAGATGTCGCCCTTCTTCGTGATAATCTTCTCGCTGATAATAATAAAAGAAAGGCTGACCTTCGTTCAGGGTGCTGTAGTTTTCACTGCGTTTATCGGCAGCCTGTTCGTGATAAAGCCCTCATTTCAGAGCATAGACGTTTTTCCCTCGGCAATAGCGCTTTTCGGCGGAATGTGCGCGGGCTTTGCCTATACTATGGTGCGTATGCTCGGGCAGAGGGGAGTGCAGGGCTCGGTGACCGTGCTGTTTTTCTCGGGCTTCTCGTGCCTTTCTATGGTACCCTTCATGCTTGCGGACTTCCGTCCTATGGAATGGCAGCAGCTCCTCATGCTTTTAGGCGCAGGACTTGCCGCAGCGGGCGGACAGTTCAGCATTACCGCCGCCTATACCTACGCTCCCGCAAGAGAGATCTCGGTATATGATTATTCACAGATAATCTTCGCCACCCTTTTAGGCTTCATCTTCCTCGGAGAGATGCCCGACATCTACAGCTTCATCGGCTATATCATAATCTGCTCAATGGCTGTTCTGATGTTTTTCTACAACAAGCGCAGAGACGCAAGGCTCTCACAGAATAATAAGACGGAATAAAATAGGGGACTGCCGCACGATATGCACGGCAGTCCCCGATAGATTTATGAATACTTTTTTGCCTGCGCAACGGCAAGCTGATCGCAGCGCTCGTTTTCGGGGTGACCGTTATGACCCCTTACCCAAACTACCGTTACCCTGTGGCGCTCAAGCAGCGAAAGCAGCTCGTCCCACAGCTCGGGATTCTTTGCAGGCTCCTTGTTGCCCTTTATCCAGCCCCTCAGCTTCCAGCTTTTAGCCCAGCCCTTTGTGATGGCATCGCAGACATATTTGGAATCACTCGTCAGAGTGACCTCGCAGGGCTCCTTAAGAGCCTTCAGCCCCTCTATAACGGCGGAAAGCTCCATGCGGTTGTTGGTGGTCTGCGCTTCACCGCCCGAAAGCTCCTTCTCGTGACCGTTATACCTCAGTATTGCGCCCCAGCCCCCGGGTCCCGGGTTGCCGCTGCAGGCGCCGTCAGTGAACAGCTCTACCTTTTTCATGCCTTTTTCCTCTCCCGTCATGCTTCGTTTACCCGCTTGCCCGTTATATGCTCGGGTATCAGCGCAAATACGAGAATTCCCGCGCCGAAGCGTGTGATCTCGTCCTCAATATATTCACTGTCGTCGGTGAATTTATAGCTCAGTCTGCGGCTCATCTCAAGAGCCGTCTCGTGGTCCTCTATAAATCCGACCGTGCCGAAAACGATAACGCTCCTGAAATCAAGAGCCCACGAGCCCACTTTTCTGCTCCCACCGTCAATAACGCAGAACGATGCCTTGCCGCATTTCCTGAGGGCGTCTATTTTGTGTCCCGCCTTGCCGCTGTGAAAGTACAGTCTGCCGTCCTCTTCATTATAATAATGGTTTATCGGCAGACCGTAGGGGTAGCCGTCATCACCTATGACCGACAGCACGCCGCGCTTTTCGCTTTTGAGCAGAGCTATGCACTCGTCCCGTGTAAGCGCCTGTTTTTTTCTTGCCACTTCTCTGAACATTCCCGTCACCCTTTCTTTATCATGTACCATTATACTACAGAACGTCCTTCGCCACAAGAAGAAAAACGCAGAACGCCTGATAATAATGCGGCTCGCCGGCGCCGGCAAGCTGCCGGAGCCGATTTCGCGTTCAACATCAATTCTAACCCGTACGTATTCGCCGCGAATACAACTATAAAGCATGGTGCGGTCATGAAGTATGATATGCCGAAGAAGTAAACGCGCCGGTGAGGAATATTAGTGTATTGACATAAGGGCAAAGTGAGAGTAAAATAGTCTATATAGTTGTGTTCGGATGTAATAATATTTCGTTGTGCAAAACGGAATAGAGCAAGGCTAAAAACTCAAAACTATTATTCAAAATAACGAAAAATGGAGGTATTTGTTAGTGCTGTCAGAATTTAACAAAAAGAGTCAGCCCAAAAATAACGGAAATAAGAGTGTTTCAGGCTCAAAATTTCCCGCAGCGGGAAGGGCGGCTCACAAAAAGGTATTTATGAGCAGGACGGGAATGAAAAGATCGAATACTCCCGAAGCGGAGACAAGACCGTCCGATCAGCTGCTCGGTACGGGCGAAGAGAAGAGGTCTGTCGCCCTTGTACCGTCAAAGCCTGTTGAAATGAAAGCTCCTGCCGAAAAGGGGACAAGAAGAACGGGCTACGGCAAGCAGGGGGAATTCCCCGCAAAAAGACACTACACCAACGCCGCCGACCATTCGGTAAGGGTCACGTTTTTAGGCGGTCTTAACGAAATAGGAAAGAACATCACTCTGTTCGAGTGTGACAACGATATGTTCCTTCTTGACTGCGGCATGGCGTTCCCGGACGGTGATATGCTCGGCGTTGACCTTGTCATACCCGATTTTACCTACGTCGAGAGAAACAAGGATAAAATAAAGGGCGTAGTCCTTACCCACGGACACGAGGACCATATCGGCTCGCTGCCTTATCTTCTGAGAAAGATAAATCTGCCCGTGTTCGGTACGCCGCTGACCCTCGGACTTGTGGACAGCAAGCTGAAGGAGCATAATCTTTCGGGCAAGGTAAAGCTCAATACCGTAAAGCCCGGTCAGAGGATAAAGCTTGGCTGTATGTCTATAGAATTCATACACGTCAATCATTCCATTCCCGATTCGGTCGCAATAGCTATCCACACGCCTGCGGGTACCATAGTGCATACGGGCGACTTCAAAATAGACTGCACCCCCACTACGGGCGGCATGATCGATCTTGCAAGGTTTGCCGAGCTGGGCAAGAGCGGCGTTCTGTGTCTTATGGCGGAGAGCACCAACGTAGAGCGCCCCGGCTATACCATGACCGAGCAGAAGGTCGCGCATACCTTTGACGTGCTGTTCAGAGAAGCCGAGAAGAGCCGTATCATAGTTGCCACCTTCGCATCTAATCTCGGCAGGATACAGCAGATACTCGACTGCGCGCAGAAGTACGGCAGAAAGGTCGCCTTCTCGGGCAGAAGCATGATAAACAATATGGCTATCGCTTCCGAGCTGGGCTATATCAACGTACCCGACGGGTTGATAATAGATATTGACCTGTTGGGCAGATATTCCAAGGAGGAGATAGTCCTTATAACAACGGGCAGTCAGGGCGAAACTATGTCTGCGCTGTCCCGAATGGCCTATTCCGACCACAGAAAGGTCGAGGTAGGTCCCGAGGATTATATAATAATCTCCGCCAACCCTATGAGCTCAAGCTCATGCACGGTCTGACAAAGCCGAAATATTTTATTCCCGTACACGGCGAGCAGAAGCACCTTATAAAGCACGCTCAGCTTGCAATGGAGATGGGCATGGAGCGCTCGCATATATTCGTGGGCGATATAGGCAACGTGGTAGAGATAAACAAGGAATATATCAAGCAGCTCCCGAGCATACCTGCGGGCAAGGTGCTTGTTGACGGTCTCGGCGTGGGCGATGTAGGCAGCATAGTCCTGCGTGACAGAAAGCATCTCGGTCAGGACGGTCTTATCGTAGTGGTCGTTACCCTCGACAGCGAGGACGGTCATATAATCGCGGGTCCCGATATAGTTTCAAGGGGCTTCGTATACGTCCGTGAGAGCGAGCCTCTTATGGAGGGAGCAAGGCGCGTTGTGACCGAGACCCTTGAGGACTGCACGGCTCAGGGGCTTCACGAATGGGGCGTAATAAAGAACACGATAAAGGACGAGCTCTCAAAGCTTCTGTATGACAAGACGAGAAGAAGCCCGATGATACTTCCCATAATAATGGAGGTATGATCTCGGGCTGACCGTTGAGAGAAAGCCCTATTATTCTATCGGTGGTGATCTCGGTGTGAGAAAAGATGAAAACCATAATTACGTAATGCCTTTGTTCATCACGTTTGCTGTCGTGATGTTCGTAATGGCATTTATATCTCTTAGCTACAATATAGTTGTCTTTCTTGTAGAATTCCTGCTGGCGGGCGCGGCGACAGCCATCGTCGTGCTCAGCATAATGAACCTGAAAAAATATCTGTCCAATATCCTCACCTCGTCAATGAAAAAGATATTCAAGGAGGAGTCGATGTCCATAGACGACATCAGGATACCCGCGGTGGTGCTCGGACCCTATAACGAGATAGTTGCGGCGAACTCCGCCTTTACGGAGGACGTCTGCGGCGGCGAGGATCCGCTCGGGGACAATATAAAAAAATACCTCTCGAACGAAAACACGGATACGATATTTGAAAAGAACGGCGCCGATACTCAATACAACGACAGATGGTACATCACCTTTGCCGTAAGGCATGAGTACGGCTCGATAGTCTACTTTATCGACGATAACGACTACAAGGTGAATTCTGACGAGTACGAGTCGTCCCGTCCCGTAGTTGCCATAGTCGCCTTTGATAACAAGGACGAACTTGAGCGCGAGACGGACAACAGCGAGGCAATCAGGATAACCGTAGAGGTCGAGCAGGAGATAGTAAAATGGGTAGGCTCTACAAGGGGCTTCTACAAAAAGATAAGCGGCGGCAGGTACGTCGTAGTCATGGAGGAGCGTGACGTCAAGAGATTTATCGATGAGAAATTCAAGATACTCGACGACATACGCACCATAAAGATCAACGACAGGCTCTATGCTACCATATCCATAGGCATAGGCAGGGGCGGAAATACCTTTAAGGAAAACGAGCTGTGGGCAAGACAGGCTCTTGACATGGCTCTCGGCAGAGGCGGCGATCAGGCTGCCATAAAAAAGAACGATTCCTATAAGTTCTTCGGCGGAGTATCCAAGGGCGTTGAAAAGCGTGACAAGGTAAAGACAAGAGTAATAGCCGCTACGCTGACCAACCATATAAACAACAGCAGCAACGTTATAATAATGGGTCACAGATTCTCGGATCTCGACTCGGTAGGCTCGTGCATAGGAATGTGGAGCGCCGTTGTAAAGGGACTGAACAAAAACGCCTATATACTTATAAACAGACAGCAGACCCTTGCGAAGTCCCTTGTGGCAAGCTTTGAGAAGGCGGGCTTCGACAGCATATTCAAGACCGAGGACGAGGCACTCGACCTTCTTGACGAGCATTCGCTGCTTATAATAGTTGACACACACAATCCGAATTTCGTAGAATCCAAGGAGGTCTACGAGCGCTGCGACCGTGTGGTAGTCATAGACCACCACAGAATGATGGTCAACCATATAGATAAGGCTCTCGTTTTCTTCCATGAGCCCTATGCGTCGTCGGCATCGGAGATGACGGCTGAGCTCGTGCAGTATCTCGGGCATAATTCCCTCAGCAGACTCGAAAGCGAGGCTCTGCTCTCGGGTATAATGCTCGATACCAAGAATTTCGTTCTGCGCACGGGAGTACGCACCTTTGAGGCGGCAGCCTATCTCAAGAGCAACGGCGCCGATACCGTAGAGGTCAAGAGACTGTTCTCGAACTCTATAGATACCTACAAGGTGAAATATAAGCTTGTAAGCGAGGCGGAGATATTCAATTACTGCGCCATAGCCAGCGCCGATGAGGATATTCCCGATATAAGGATAGCCTCGGCTCAGGCTGCGGACGAGCTTTTAGGCATAGAAAACGTAAAGGCGTCGTTCGTTATATACAAAACAGGCAAGACCGTCAATATATCCGCGAGGTCGCTCGGAGATATGAACGTTCAGGTCATAATGGAGCAGCTCGGCGGCGGCGGTCATCAGATGATGGCGGCTTGTCAGCTTGAGAACACCGGTATAGCGGAGGCAAGAGAAAGGCTCGTAGAAATAATAAGCGGGCTTGACGTTGACCGCGAAGAAGCGGGCTGAATAATAAAAAAGAAAAGAGGAAACAAAAATGAAGGTAATACTTTTACAGGACGTTAAGGGAGCAGGAAAAAAGGGTGAGCTTGTCAGCGTGTCGGACGGCTACGCAAGGAACTTTCTTCTTCCCCGCAAGCTTGCCCGGGAGGCGGACGCTCAGGCAATGAACGAGCTTAAGAACGCCGAGCAGAGCCGTCAGCACAAAATAGAGGTCGATACCGCTCAGGCAAAGGAAAACAAGGCGAAGCTTGAGGGCAGGACCCTCGTTATGACCGCAAAGGCGGGTCAGGGAGGCAGGCTGTTCGGCTCGGTGACCAACAAGGAGGTAGCCGCCGCCGTTCAGCGCGAGTTCGGCATAACAGTAGATAAGCGCAAGGTCGTGCTTGAGGGCGACATAAAGGCGTTCGGTACGTACAGCTGCGAGATAAAGCTTTACACCGGAATATCCGCGCAGGTCAAAATAATGGTCAAGGAGCAGGAGCAGTAAGTCTGCCGCTCTGTGATGATAATTCGGAGTTCTCTGTAATTCCGAATTATTTTGTCAGACCTGCCTGCAATGGCTTTTCCGTTTGTAAAGGGAAGGTGTAACAGTATGAGCGAAAATGAGATACAGGCAGTCGCCCAAAGCGGCGATATGCCCTTTGATGCCGTCGCAGAGCAGGCCGTGCTCGGCGGTATTCTTCTTGATGCGGATAAATTGTCGGAAGTAATGGAGATACTTCCCTCGGGGGATTATTTTCACCTTGCAACGCACAAGGAAATATACGGCATAATGATAGAGCTGTTCACGCTCAGCAAGCCCGTAGACATTATTACGATACTCGACCGTCTGAAGGGCAGGCGAGACGTCTCTGACGGCGATACGAAGAACTATCTTCTTCA
>CACWNZ010000100.1 GCA_902762335.1 uncultured Ruminococcus sp.
ATGCCGGAATTGATGAGAAGAAGGCTGTTGTCGTTGTTGGGTATCAGCGGGAAGCTCGGCAGTCTGAGGTGTCCCTTGCCCTCAAAAAACGACAGATAGGTCTCTCTCAGCTCGTTAAGTCCTGTCCATTTCATTTTTTCTTTCACCCTTCTTTAACTGTTATTTGTATGTGCCGCCGTAAAAAAATAATGATCCCTTCGCCGTATGGGACGAAAGGATCCGTGTTACCACCCAAATTGCAGATCCGTTAAACAGACCTGCCGCTCAACAGCCATAACGCAGCCGATGCGTTGCGGTTTTCCGCAAATGCTCCGAGGCAGCCCGAATATCCTGCCGTAAGGACCTCACACCGTATGACCCTCTCTCTTTGACGGCGGTATTATTCTTTTTCTCATCACAGCAGCATATATTATCGCGGAGATCACTCCATATCAAATATTATAATCATTTTTTTCCCCGTGTCAACGGTTTGATCTGTCGAAAAAGCGGTCAAATCAAAAAAATTCGCCGCTTGCTGTCCGCGTTTGCGCCCATACCGCAAAAAGTCGGTATTTCAGTGTTGTTTATTGCCGTGAATTGTGGTATAATAATAGTCCATTATCATTACAGGAAAAGGAGAAGGATGCCATGAAAAAGCTTCTCGCAATATTGCTTTCCGCCATTACGGTGCTGCCGCTCTGCTCGTGCGCGCGGCAGGGTACGGCAGAGCAGCCCTCAGCTGCCTCCGAGGGCTCTTCATCGACAGATGACACAGAGCCCCGTTTCAACGACACTACCGACTACAGCGGCACCCTTGCCGCCAGATTCGCAGACGTCGGCAGGCTCTCTGACAGAACGAAGAAAAACGCCGTAGATATTATCAACGGAGACTCCTTTTTTATTGACGTAAACGGCACTCTCGCGCTGCCCGGCGGGATCGCTATGGAATTCGGCGCGGCAGCCGCAAGAGACGGCAGCAGGCTCTATCTGCGCACAAACGCCTTAGGAAAGGAAAGTCTTGTCATAAGAAACGACAGCGGCGTTTACGGCGTAGATACCGAAACGAACGAAGCTGTCGCTTTAAGCGGCGAGCTCAGCCCCTTTTACGGCAACGAGGTAATAAGCAACGCGATGTCGCTGCTCGGGAGCATTTTCGGACAGGACGAGCTGAGCTTCGTTAAGGGAGGCTCCGAGAAATACGAGGGCTCCGTTCTCAGCCTTGAGGAATACAAAGCCGGAGACACCACGATAAAGCTCTATTACGACGGCGGCTCACTGAAATACGCCTGCGCCGAAAACGGCGGCGCAGTCTCAGAAATAAAGATAAACGCTCTCTCGGCGGAGCCCGACCCGGCGCTTTTCGTACTGCCCGCAGACACTGCGGAGGAATGACCCGCAACAGGAACGCAAGGAAAATCAACTGACGGAAAAGGAAGGAGAGGTAAATATGATATACGGATACAGAGGCATGAGATTCGACAAACAGCTTGAGACTATATGCAGAGAGTACAGCCGCATTATGATGCTCGGGGGAAGCAAGCTTACCGCAGAAAAGGTCCTTGCCGCAATTTTATACGACTGCGCAGACCACCCGACCTATCTTGACGCCCTTGATACAGCCTATAAGCCTCTCACGGATATTACGGGCAAGGACGTTCGTCTTATCAGGATAATAGCCGACAAGCTGACCGAGCTGATAAAGGAGGACGCCTGCTCTACAAAGGCTATTCTTTACAAGACCCTCAGAATGGAGGAACTGCTGCACCTCAGCAGAGTAACCGACACCGCAACCATATCTACCGAGGATATTCTTACGGTAGTGTTCAAAACACCGTCTGATATGATAAACGAGGCTATAGCATCAGGCAAGACCTCTCTCCTCGGCAGCTCGGACCCCACGGAAAGATTCAGAAACAAGAGCATAAAGGAGCTTATGACACTCTTTACACGCTCCAAAACGGGCATAGCAGCCCTCACCTATACCGCGCAGAAGCTCGGGTCCAGCCTTAAGGAGAGGATCATAGGACAGAATCACGCGATAGACGTTTTCTGCGCAGGCTTCTTCAACGCCTTTATCAAGGAGCTCACCTATGCCGACAACGACAAGCCTGCGGCTACGTTCCTTTTTACGGGACCTCCCGGAGTGGGCAAGACCTATCTTGCGCAGAATGCCGCCGATATTCTCGGACTGCCGTTTGCAAGGTTTGACATGAGCGAATTTGCGGACGATGAATCCAACCTCTCGTTCATAGGCTCAAACAAGGTATACAAACAGTCGGCGCCCGGCTTTGTGACGGATTTTGTAAAGAAAAACCCGAGATGCGTGATACTCTTTGATGAGATAGAAAAGGCGCACCCCGTAATAATCCGTCTGTTCCTGCAGATGCTCGATGCAGGCAGGCTCAAGGACACCTTCTATGACGAGGAGATATCCTTCTCCGAGGCGATAATAATAATGACCACCAACGCGGGCAGAAATCTCTATGCGGGTACGGACCGCAGGGATTTCTCGGGTATCTCAAAAAAGGTCATTCTCAACGCCCTTATGAGCGACTGCGACCAGGTCACCGGCAGACACTTCTTTCCGCCCGAGATATGCTCGCGTTTTGCATCGGGCAACGTAATAATGTTCAACCCCCTTACCGCCTACGACCTGCGCAGCATAGTAAAGCAGGAGATACAGAAGCAGAAGAAGCTTTACAGCGGCTCGTTCGGCATAGACTTTGAGACGGACAGTGACCTTTACTCCACGCTGCTGTTTGCCGAGGGCGGCAAGGCGGATGCAAGAACGGTCACCGCAAGAGCAAAGTCGTTTTTCAGCAAAGAGATATACGAGCTTGCAAAGATAATCACCTCAAGCAGGGTACACAAGCACGTTGAGAATCTTTCCAGAATAGAGATAAGAGTAGAGATACCCGAGGACAACGAGCAGATAACCGACCTCTATAAGATCCCCGAGAGACCCTCTATACTTCTTTATGCGGACGAAAAGACCCACAAGGCTCTCAAGGGACTTGAAAAGAGCTTTGACCTTATCTGTGTGGACAACATAAAGGCGGCCGAAAAGGTGCTCAACACACGGGACGTCATGATGATACTTGCCGACCCGCTCAATCAGATAAGAGAAGCGCCCCCCGCCGACCGCTTTATTCTGAATATCAAGCACGTCGACTCGGTCACCAGGGATTTTCTCAGCCTTGCATACGAAAAATACGGCGAGATACCCGTATACATAATAGAGTGCCGCGATATCCTCTACAGCAACGAGGAGATAGCCTCCTACTCTGAGATAGGCGTAAAGGCAGCGCTCAATTTCAACGCGCTTTTCAAGCCGAAGGAATACGAAAAGAATGCCGGGGATATTTCCGCAATGCTCATGTCGCTGTGCAGGGACATACAGGGACAGAGAAGCATAAACAGGCTCGCATCATCGGGCAAGGTGCTCTCCTACGAGACCTCTCAGCTCATGCCCGAGGAGACGACCGCCGTTATAAGCCTGTTCGATCTTAAGATAACCACCGCCATAGATGCCGAGGATATGAACAAGCTGATGTCCTCCGCCACAAGACCCGATACCACCTTCAGCGACGTAATCGGCGCCGAGGACGCCAAAAAGGAGCTTTCATTTTTTGTCGAATACCTCAAAAATCCGAGGCGCTTCGTAGGCACGGGACTCAAGCCGCCCAAGGGCGTGCTGCTCTACGGACCTCCCGGAACGGGCAAAACGATGCTTGCAAAGGCAATGGCGGGCGAGGCGGATACGGCGTTCCTGCCGATAGAGGGCAACCGCTTTTTGCAGAAATACGTCGGCGAGGGCTCTAAGATGATACACGAGCTGTTTACCGCGGCAAGAAAATACGCCCCCGCGATAATCTTTATAGACGAGATAGATACCATAGGAAAGACCCGCACGGGCATAAGCGACGGCAATGAACACGCCGACGTGCTCACCGCCCTGCTCACCGAAATGGACGGCTTTGAGGACAGCACCACAAAGCCCGTTTTCGTGCTTGCCGCCACCAACTACGGCGTAGGCGAAAACAGCATGAAGACGATAGACTCCGCCCTTGCAAGAAGATTTGACAGAAGGATACTGATAGACCTGCCCACACGCGACGACAGACTCGCCTTTCTTGAGATGAAGACCAAGGCGACACCCGCTATCAAGATACCTCGCTCCGCCCTTGAAAACCTCGCCGTAAGATCTGTCGGCATGAGCCTTGCGGATCTTGAGCAGGTGCTTGAGCTTTCAAAGAGAACTGCCGTAAGGAAGAACAAGCTCAAGGTAAACGAGGCGGTACTCAACGAGGCGTTTGAGCTGTTCAAGAGCGGCGAGGAGAAAAAGTGGGACGAGGCAATGCTTGAGAGAGTGGCGCGCCACGAGGCGGGACACACCCTGATAAGCCTTCTCAGCGGCGAAAAGCCCTCATACGTCACCATTACCTCCCGCGCCGATCACGGCGGCTATATGCAGCACGGCGACAGCTCCGAGAAGCTCCTCTACACGCGCAGAGAGCTGCTTGACCTGATACGAGTATCTCTGGGCGGAAGGGCGGCAGAGATAGTCTACTACGGCGAAGAGGACGGAATATCCACGGGAGCCTCTTCGGACATTGCCGGCGCGACAAAAACAGCCGAGCGAATGATATGCCGCTACGGCATGAGCGGCGAGCACGGCATGGCGTACAGAGAGCCCGACGGCAAAACCGGCGAGCTGATCTGCGACGAGATAAACGCGATCCTCGAAAAGCAGCTCAGACTTGCTATAGAGCAGCTTACAGCCCATAAAGACGAGCTTGACAGGCTCGTTGATGAGCTGATAAAGAAAAACCACCTTACCGACAGTGAGCTGACGGAGCTCCTCCGCGACATACGCATATCTGATAACTGAACAGACCACAGAAAAAAGCTTCACCTGCCAAACGACAGGCGAAGCTTTTTTTATTTTACTGCATAAGCTCGTTTACTCTTTTCTGTACGGCGGCATAGTCATAGCCGCTCTCGGTAAGCAGGCGGACTCGCTCATCACCGTTGCCCCATGCTCCCCTTATCACCTCAAGGGCAAGCTCGTCAACGGTCTTTTTTCCGGTAATTCTTGTATAGGTCAGGGAGACCCAGCCCGTTATACCGCCGTATGAGGTAAGACCCCATTCATGACCGCCGCCCGACGTTCTTCTCGTTATGTGCAGCTTTGCGCCGTATGGCACTGCGCCGATGATCTCGTACGCCGTGCTTGCTCCTCTGCGGATATTCACGCCGTCCTCTGAGGTCACGACTACGTTGCTGTCGTCCTTCACTGACGAGTACAGCTGACCTATCTCATCGGATCTCCGACCCGCAGAGGCGGCGAACAGTCCCTTATCATAGCACACGTCGGTATCGACAAAGCCCCTGATACCGTCTTTCCTGCCGTTCCAGCTGTCCTGCCACAATACGATATTGTCATACCGTTTCGGGATGCTCTCGTCCGCGTAGGGCGCTGCGAGCCACAGCGGGTATTTCTTCAGCCTTTTGTAGTCGGTCTTGTTGTTCATCCAATTCTGATTGATATACAGAACGGGAATATATCCCGCAGCCTTTACGCTCTCAAGAAACGTCTCACAGCAGGCTGTCCAATCGGGGGAAATACCCGTTTCCCGCGCATAGCGCTCTGTATCCTCCTCGATATCGAGGGCTATCGCCCTTATCTGAGGATACTGCCCCGCAAGTCTGAGCGCATGAGCAGCCTCGTCCTTTGCGGTCTTTTCGTCGGTAAAATACGCGAAATGATAGATCATAAAGGGTATGCCGTTTTTTATGCAGCCGTCGGCATTGTTATCGAACTGTCTGTCCGTCTGTTCGGGTATGTCAGACCCGTAGGAGCTTCTGATGATCGCAAATTCCACACCCGCCGCCTTTGCCGCCGACCAATCGATGACTCCGTTCGCGTTTGATACGTCTATTCCTCTCATTCGTTTTCGTCTCCTTCCTTCACCTCGGGCAGTCCCGCCAATGACGTGAGCACAGACAGCACCGCCGCCGTCAACGACGTGTAGAATACAGCTGCCCAATCCGCGCCGCCCGATGCTCCCGCAACGCCTATTGCTGCGGCTGCCGTCTGCGCAAGGGTCTTAAGCGCCCTTACGGCGGCAGCTCTGAGCCAGCGTTTAGTTTTTTCCTTCATTTCTTTCCTCCTCAAGTGCCTTTAGCCTGCTGTCGGCGGAGCGCACCCGCTCGTCATTCAGATTCATTCTGTCCTCAAGCAGATACATTCTGTCAACAAGGCTGTTGTGCTTTTCGACCTTGCGCTCTAATTCCTTAAGTCTGTATTCGGTGAGCTTAGAGCTGGTTATTATGCCCGCAAAGGTGCCGATAAGTGAGCCCGCAAAGGCTATGAGGGCGCTTATCAATGCCGTATCCACGCTACACCTCCATTATCGTATGACCGTCAAGCGCATAATAATTCCTCGACGATACCGTTATGACCGTATCGGGTGTGACCGTCGTAATATCATACATACCCTCGGCCGTCGTCGGAGCATAAACACCGAGGAATGTTCCCTCAAAGCTTTCTGGCGTTGTGCATACGCCTTTATCAGTAAATGTCAGCTTATCAGTCCCTTCTTCGAAGTCAGCCAGGAAAGGAACGTTGCCACGGCTATGCCGTAGCAGGTGTTATTGCCGTCTGCTATAACGGTACACGAGATCTCGGGCGAATACATTTCGTTCAGGAACGAATACAGCGAAAGATTTATAACGCTGTCATTCGCCTGCACGGCGTACTTATAGCTCCTCTTCATCTGCTGCGATGCCGCTATGGGATTATTGGCAAAGTAAAGCATACCCGTAACTATGCCGTTCCAGTCCGTGACGCTGTAGCAATAATCCGTATACTCAAGCTGACTTATCCTTTCAAATCTGAGGGTGCAGATACCCGCTATGCTTATCTCAAAGCAGGGTCTTGCTGAAGAGTTTTCAAACTGCGACTCAAGGTCGGCTGTAAGACAGCTTATCCTGTTGTCTGCTTCCGTGAGCGATGAGATAAAATCCGAAATAAAGGCGTATTCCGTTGAATATCTTGATATTATCCTTCTGATAAAGCTCATTGTTTTCCTCCTTTTATACCTGATATTTTACCGTTATCCTTTCAGGCTGCACCTGAGTGGAAACGCTTATGCTGCTGTAGCCGCTGCAGATCTCTATATCCTGCGAAAGCAGCGCCGATGACACCCATTCTCCGGAATAGAGCGGGCTGTCAAGACTGAGCTCCGTTCTTGAAATTATATACGGGACCCATGCCGTCGCCTGCGCGCCCTTTTCAAGCTGGACGGTGCCGAGCACCTCGCCAAGCTCGGTAGTGTCTCTGCCGTATGAGAAGTAGCACAGTATATAGCGCGTATTCGCCGTTGTTATAAAGCTGTTTACCATAGGCGAAAGGCTCACGAGATCCCTGTCTACGAATTCGCAGCTGTCACCCGCCTGAGGATATGAAGAATATCCCGCTACTCTTGCGGTAACCCTGCCCGTAAAGCCTACGGAGACCGTGTACTGCGTATTCGGCTCGACACGCATACAGAAGCTGCGCTGCTTTGTGGACGCGCTCGTTCCCGATACCGTCGCAGTACCGTTGGTGTCGGGATACAGCGCAAGAATATCCGCGCTTAGCGCGTCAAACAGATTTCTGCCTCTTACGGTGACGGGTATAATATATTTACCCGTCACGGGATCGGGATCTCCTACGCCCGCGCTGCCGCCGTAAATTATGCAGTCCTCAAGATACTGTCCCCGGGGGCTTATCTCTACGGGCGGTATGCCCGAGCTGACTGCCGAAGCGCCCGTGACGGACTGCCTCGGAAAGAAGCTGCCCGTCTGCATATCGCACATTCCCGGCACGCCGCCCTCCGTTACGGGTATGTATTCGTGAACGAGCCTGTTGCCCCTGTAGACCCTGACGGCAAATATTTCTCCGCTGAACAGGTGCGAATCGATCTCACCGTTCTCGTTGAGTCCTCCTATGCACATCGTTTCAAAAGAAGAAAACGCCGTGGACGGAAGCGGCTTCTTAAGCTCGCCGTCAAGATAATAGCCGTCCCAGCTTATTGATACGACGTGCTCCGCTTCGGGTGAAAGCGTATCCGCAATAACGCTCTCGTCCGCGCCGAATGCCGCATAGGTGCAGTTATAGGCGCAGGCAAGATACATACAGCTCTGCACCGATGCTCCCGCCGGTCTTGCGCCGAAAACGAAGCATTTTCCGGTCGTATCGTCTCTCTTTATTTCCGCCTCTACACAGTCGCCGCTCCTCGGGCAGTAGTCCGTCATGACGAACTGCGTGCCGTCAAAGGTAAGGCTGTCGTAACGCACCGAGCTTATCTCTGCCGTTTCGCAGCGCACTCTGTCGGCGTGAAGGTGAAGAGAGGCAGCTCTGTAAACGTGGTCGCCCTCAAGATATTTTGAGGTCGGCGGGCAAAGCTCGCCGGTAAGCATATCAACGTGGTTAATTCTGCCTGTAAGCATCATTCATCTCTCCTGACTACCGACCTTATCACCTCAAGCTCGGTGCAGCCGATTATCTTCTCAAGCTCGCCGTCTCTTCTTTGCAGCGCTACGTCATAGAAGTACGTTCCCGGCTCAAGATCCGTTTCATCGGTGGTAAAGTCGATGACGTACGCGCCGAGTTCGTCATCGTACGCCTGCGGCGGGACCGTTTTTCTGAGGATATAGCCCGTGTAGTATGCGAATCGCTTTATACCGATCACAAGCTGCTCGTCCTCCGCAAGGATATAATCCTCGTCTCCGTCCTTAATGCGCAGACCTGTTTTGTAGGCTCTGTTCTGCGCGAGCCTTATAACGTTGTTCATTTTCTTTTCCTCCTCGTATGTTTTTTCGTGTTTTGAAATACCTCCTTTCATAAGCCCCCCGAAAACAAAAAAAATTCGACCTCTGAAGGTCGAATTGTGAGGAACTTTCATAATTTTTTATCAGAGCTGGAACGTAAACAGCGGGATAGACCCTGCTACGGGGATAGCGACAAGCCCGCATACCGTGCCTATGAGCATTCCCGCAATAACGTCCGATGGATAATGCACAAGAAGATACAGCCTTGAGAAGGAGATCAGCAGGGCATACAGCAGCACGGGCAGGTACCAGGTCTGGCACATACACATAAACACGGCAGCCACTGCAAAGGAGGCTGTAGTATGACCCGAGGGAAAGGAATAGTGGGGCGGGTTTTCGATGAGCAGATAGCTCTCGAAAGCCTTGTTGCAGGGTCGTATTCTTTTGACGATATGTTTAATTGTGACCTCACCCGTCAGGGAGGCTATACCCATTGCCGCAAGTATCATAAAGCCCGTCAGTCTCCATTTGTTCATCAGCAGAAAAGGCAGGCACAGCGCAAACCAGATAAAGCCGTTATCCCCCGAGGCGGTGACAAGTATCATAAGCCTGTTGAGGAACTTGGTGTGTCTTTGGGCAAGCCACATAAGCGCCTTGTCGTCCCAGGCCTGGACTCGTTCAAGCATATTTTTCACCGTCCATAGTTTTTCATTATGATTATAACACATATCGCCGACATTTTCAAACGTTCTTATAAAATAATTTGACCCCCGGGTCAAAAAACGATATTTACTTTATAATGACGAATGAAGTGACCGCCAGCAGTATTGCGGCGACAACTGCCATAAGATAAGGCGGCAGTATGCCGGAGATTATCATTCCGAGACTGAACGCAAGCATATTTCCGTTTCTTATGCATTTTCTCATGGCTTACTCCTCCTTGACTATCCGCCGCCTACACTAACATAATATACGCAAAAGAAAAAACTGACACTGTTTTTTGCAAAAAAATACACCGTGCTTTCACACGGTGCCGATCTGTGTTTTGTATATCATTGCAATGGCGGTCCCGTCAGATACACCGACGAAGGCTCTGTCCGAAGCTATCGTATTGCTTACGCCTATGGGCATATCCGCCGACAGCTTATAATTTTCCGTCTCGTACAGAAAGCC
>CACWNZ010000101.1:0-5919 GCA_902762335.1 uncultured Ruminococcus sp.
ACTCATGTATGAGTTCACCCGCCAGCGCCTGCATATAAAAGCCTTGAACGGAGGAGATTGACAATGTTTGATCCTAACGATACCAAGCCTTCCGACAGCGGACAGGATAAACAGAATAACCCCGCGCCGCCCGCGCAGGAGGCTTCGGAAAGCTATTACGCAGGCTACACGGACGAGACGGCATACGAAAACGGCTATTATAAGGGCTATGATAACGACGCCGTATACGAAAACGATGCGTATTCCGACTATACCGCCGCAGAAAGCGCCGTTCGGACGGATACCGACGACGCCACCGCGCAGGAAGTTCCTTCCGATACCGACCACACCGAAGCCCCCGCGCAGGAGAATCCGTTTTACAGCGGATATAGCGAAGCTCCCGCGCAGGAGAATCCGTTTTACAGCGGATATAGCGAAGCCCCCGCGCCTGAAGCGACTGAAAAGAAAACGGGCTTTTTCGGCAGGATAAAGACCCGTTTTTCGGGTATGCTGTCTTCAATGAAGCAGGTCCCCGAGGCTGAGGACGATCTTGATGCTCTGCCGTCAGATTATTCCGCCCCCGCAGCGGCTTTATCGGAATACGCTCCCCCACAGGAAACCGCCCCCGTCACGGAAACAGCTCCCGCAGAAGTCCCCGCCCCGAAAAAGCGCGGCTTCTTCAGCAGATTTGCCCTTGACAGCTACGAGGACGAGGAAGTAGAGGAGAGCGCACCCGTTACGGAATCAGCTCCAATAGAAAGCGCACCCCCACAGGAAAGCGCCCCGACAGAAACCGCTCCCGTCACGGAAACAGCGCCCGCAGCGGACGGCAAAGACGACAGCGTACAGCAGACCGGGGAAAAGCCGCATTATTATCCGTGGAGCAAAGAGGAAGCGCCTTCCTACGTTCCGTGGAGCAGAGCCGTTCGTAAGAACGACAGCTCTCAGTCCGAGGAAAAGACTGCGCAATCCGATGATAAGCCCGCAGCCGTCCGGACGGAGCAGCCCAAAGCCGACGGCGCAAACGAGCCGTCTGACGGCGCGGATCAGTCCAACGTCATATATAAGGCGCCCGAAAGAAAGGCGCAGACCGCTCCCGTTAACGAACCGAAAAAGCAGCAGCCCGTAAAGGAAACGGCGCCCGAAAAGCCTGCCGTTCACCGCAGAGAGCTGCCCGCCTTTGATATTTTCGCAGAGTTCGCAAAGGAACAGGAGCAGAAAAAGACCGTCGAAAGTCCCGCTGAGCAGGAAGCTCCCGCCGAAAAGCAGGATACACCCGTAAAGCAGGAAGCTCCCGTAAATTCGGAAACCGCTCCCGCAACTCAGGAAGCTCCCGTAAAGCAGGAATCCCCCGCAGAGCCGGAAGTGTCTGCCGTAAAAAGCGAGATACCCGAAAAAACGGAGACTCCCGTAATTCCGGAACGACCCGTCAATACAGTAAAGGATAACAGCTTTACGGAAATGACCGTTCCGATGATGTATAAGCCCTCTGCAAGAGGTGTAGGGTCAGAAAGCTTTACACTGCCGCGGATACCTGACGACGGAAAGCAGGCTGAAGCTGTGGCGGCAGTGCCTGTGAGCAGTCTGCCCGCAGATGCGGATATGCCCTCACGGGTACCGGAAAACGTCATTTACGATTCTCAGCCGTTGGACGGGGAGGAGCCCGGAAGGGATCTCACCGAGGGCAAGCCCGCCGCGGTAAGCTATCACTACAGCAATAATCCGCCGTTCATAGTTATGGCAGGCAAGTTCACGCGCACCCTGCGCACCGAGTACGAGGCGGCAAGAGCCTTCCGCGAGGCGGAGCTTGCTGCTCAGAGGGCGGCGGAGCAGGAGAGGGCGGCGTCAGAACAGCAGGCTCATGAGAAAAAGCATTTCCCGTCCTTCAGATCGGATAAAAAGCAGCAGCCCGCCGCGCCCGCCGCGCAGAGAAGCGCCGAAAGACCCAAAAGAAAGACGCAGGCTCCCGCTATAGCTCCCGCACAGCAGAAAAAGCCCGCTCAGCCCGCTGTTGCCAAAAAGCCTGCGCAAAAGAAAAAGCCTGCTCAGCCCGCTGTTGCCGAAAAGCCCGCGCAAAAGAAAAAGCCTGCTCAGCCCGCTGTTGCCGAAAAGCCCGCGCAGCAGAAGCAGCTCATAGATATCCTTCTTGCGCCCGAGCCGCAGCAGCCTGCGCCCGCGCCCGAAAAGCCCAAGGAGGATAAGCAGAAACGACTGAAGAGCAGAGCCGAGAAGCATTCGGCGGCTAAGTCAAAAAAGGATAAAAACAGGTTCCGCTTCAGAGAGCTGTTCAGCGGCGAGGAGGATTACGATCCCGACGATATACCCGTTACAGAAACCGTGCAGAAGCCCCAGCTTGACGACTATACCGAGGAAAGCGATGCCGATGCGATAAAGACCGAGATAAACTCGAATTTCCAGACGGTCTTTGCCCGCACGGTCACTCTTCTTACCGTTACCGTCGCTTCGGTCATTCTTTCGCTCATAGCCCAATGCTCGGGTCTGTTCACCGAGACTATCAGGAACGGCTGGCTCTGGTATGCTGTAATAAACTTCATTCTGTTCGCGATAGCCGTTATCGCTTCACGCGGTCCCATAGTCAACGGGCTCCAGCCCCTGCGCCGCTTCAGGGGCAATTCCGACACGGCGGTAGCCGTCGCCTCGGCAGCCGCGGCAATGCAGTCAATAATTGCGCTGTTCACCCCGTACAGCTTCATCAACGGAGAAATGTTCATATACGCGCCGCTTGTCATACTTGCGCTGTTCTGCAATTCTGCGGGCAAGCTGCTGATAATCACAAGGGCGCACGATAACTTCGCCTTTCTTATCAAGCCCTATCCCAAATATGCGGGCAAGATATTCACCGATAAGACCAACGCCGACAAAATGGTGCGCGGAATGTCAGTTCTCAAGCCCATTATAGGCTATACGAGAAGGGCGAGATTCTTAACGAACTTCCTTCAGCTCTCATACGCTCCCGACCCGAGCGAGCAGCTTGCCGCAAAAATAGCCCCGTGGACCACCGCGTTCTCCGCGGTCTGCGGTCTGCTTTACGGGCTTATCTCCCAAAGCTTTATCGGCAGTATCTCGTCGTTTGCGCTCACGGCGTGCATGAGCGTTCCCGTTATAAGCCTTCTTGCAGTGAATATCCCGCTGCGCAGGCTCTGCAGACATTCTCTCAAAAACGGCGCCATGATAACGAGCTACGAGACGGTCAAGCAGTTCTGCGACACCAACGCCGTTATGATAGACTCCTCACAGCTCTATCCCAAGGGCTCGGTGACCCTCAGCGGTATGAAGTCCTTCAAGCAGACCATGCTCAACGACGCCCTGCTTGCCGGCGCGGCGATAATGCACGCGGTAAACGGCACGCTTATACACGTCTTTGACAATATAGTCCAGGTCAGCAAGAATATGCTGCCCCGTGTCGACAACGTTATATACGAGGACGGCAGGGGACTCGAGGGCTGGGTAAGAGGACAGCGCGTTCTCATAGGCAACAGAGAGCTTCTCAAGGCGCATAACATAGAGCCCCCCGAAAAGGAGGTAGAGGAGAGACACTACAGGCTCGGCAAGGAGATAGCCTACATCACCGTAGGCGGCGAGCTTATAGCCATGTTCATTCTCTCCTACAAGACCACGAAGCACGTCGCAAACGAGCTGAGAACTCTTGAGGAGAACGGAGTCAGCTTCATCGTCCGCACCGTAGACGCCAACCTCACAAGAGAATTCATAGCCGAGCATTTCGGACTTTTCCACCGCTGCATAAACGTAGTACCCACAAGCCTCGGCAATATATGCAGCGAGGCGATGTCCGGCACAGACGAAAGATCACGGGCCTATCTCATGACGAGAGGCAAGCTCTCATCGTTTGCAAGGGCGGTATCGGGCTGCATAAAGATAAAGACCAACGTAACTATTTCAAAGATACTGCAGATGATCGCGCTCGGGCTGGGACTCGGCATAATAACGCTCATATCCTTCGCCTCGGGCTTCGAGAAGTTAGGCTGTCTCGAAATGCTCATCTACACGGCGTTCTGGTCGCTGACCTCGATAATCGCCTCTATGATAAAAAAATAGTACCTGCATTCAGAAAAGGAGATATAAAAATGAAGGTAGCACCGTCTATGCTCTCGTGTGATTTTTCCAGAATGGGTGAGGAGACCGCAAGGATCGACAGGGCAGGCGCAGACTATATACATCTTGACGTCATGGACGGTCATTTCGTCCCGAACATAACCATAGGTCCCTGCATAGTCAAAGCGCTCCGCCTCTATACAAAGCTGCCCTTCGACGTTCACCTTATGATAAGCGAGCCGTATAAATATATCGACGCCTTTGCCGACGCGGGCGCCGATATAATAACCTTCCACGTCGAGGCGGAGTCCGATATAGAGGCGACGATAGAGAAGATACGCTCAAGAGGACTTAAAGCAGGACTCGTTATCAAGCCCAAGACCCCCGCAGAAGCCGTATTCCCTTATCTTGACAAGCTCTATATGGTGCTCGTCATGACCGTAGAGCCCGGCTTCGGCGGACAGTCCTTTATGGCAGATATGATGCCGAAGGTGGGGCAGATAAAGGCGGAATGCCGGAGAAGAGGTCTTTCCGTGCTTATCGAAGCCGACGGCGGAATATCAGATAAGACCGTGTCACAATGCGCTGATGCAGGTGTTGATATATGCGTATCCGGCACGGGCGTGTTCAGGGCTCCCGATGCGGCAAAGGCCATAGCCGCGCTGAAGTCTCCCGAAGCCCGAAAGGGTTAATATACAATTGATCTTCGTGAGAATGAATTTATCTTATTGACAAAATATCTTTTACTATCAACAAAAAAGGGTGGAATCTATGAGCTTCGGGGATATTCTGAGCTATGTCGGGTCTAAATATTCGATAATGGAACCAATAACTTTGATCTTGTATATTGTCATGATACTGTCGGCAATAGCGTTTCCGATCATCGGGGCAGTTCTTGCAAAAAAAGACAAAAGCTTAAAAATCTGGATAATATGCAGCTTTATACCGCTTGCTTTGTGCCTGCTGCATTTTATGTTCCATATATACGGAAGCTTTCTTGAAATGACGTTCGAGCTGTTTCTTACAATGTACATTATGTCATTGCTGTTTCCGCTGTTTGTACTGTTCAGAAAAAAGAAGATCCTTTTCAGAATAAAGGCTGTTTTGCTGAGTATCGTTATATGCCTGGGTACGCTGTATTCGCTGAACTTTGAGTATATCATAAGTCCGGGAAGACGCAATTATTCTAACCAATCATATACACAGGCATATTTATCTGCAATAAACGGTCTGAAGGAGCTGTATTCCAATTCCGAATGGAAAGAGATAGATTATGATGCCATAAATGCAGAAGTATATCCTATGGTCGAAGAAGCGGAACGTGAAAACGATAAGGTCAAGTTTTTTACGGCTATCAAGACACTTGGATATTATCTGTATGACGGTCATGTACACGTTGATACACTTGATTTTGAATTGTCCGAGCAAATAACGGATTCTATGTGCGGTAATGATTACGGCTTTATTCTGTTCAGGCTCGCTGACGGCAAAACAAAAGCATTTGACGTTGAAAAGGACAGCGAGGCTTATAAAAGCGGGATAAAAAGCGGTACACAGGTGACTTCCTGGGACGGCGTACCTATTGATGATGCTTTAGAGAATTATAAAGCGATCAACGGCTTTGGAATAGCTTTTCCTGTTGCAGAAAACGAAGATTTTGTAAAACCGCTGTTTCTTGCCGGACAAGGCGGGGACACTGTAAAGGTCGGTTTCATTGACGAAAACAAAAAGGAAAGAACAGTTATTTTATCTAAGCGCGGCAGGTATACGGAAAGGCTGAAAAAAGCAATAGATAATCTTGATCATAGACGCTATCCTGAGCTTACCGACAGGTATGACGACAATTATTTCCTTTCCCTGATTGAC
>CACWNZ010000101.1:5925-7170 GCA_902762335.1 uncultured Ruminococcus sp.
AAACGACCTTAAAGCACAGGGCATGAAAAAGCTTGTAATTGACATGCGTAATAATACCGGCGGTATGTTTGAGGTAAGTTTCGCCGTTGCTTCATTGTTCACCGACAGTACGGAGATCGTCTATTATTGGGGCGGTACAAGGAAAATGTCAACAAAAATACCTTATCATCTTTACGGTACGAGCACCTTCAAGGATATACCTGTTTTTGTCCTCATCAATTCCAATACTGTCAGTGCAGGCGACCTGCTTACGGATTGTTTAAGAAAAGCGGATAACGTAACACTCGTTGGCATGACCTGTTCAAATAATTCGTGTCAGTCTACAGGCGGTTCGATGGCATTGCCCGATGATATTTGGATCTTTTTCCCGGCGTGTATTTCCCTTGATGCAAACGGTGATGTTCAGGGCGATACCAAAGCGGACAGAATCGCAAGAATACCTCTTGACAAAAAAATACCTGTTGACGAAGAATTGGCGCACAAGCTGTTTGAAACAGATGAAGATGCGGAAATGAGCTACGTGCTTGAGCACTATTTAATGTGAAGATCGTATCCGAAGTCTAAAAAGTTAGTAAACATCACTTGACAAGCTGCCGCAGGAATGGTATAATATTACTCGTTATGCGGCAGCTTGGCTATTTTATGCGCATAACTATCCTTACCCCGTTCATGCGGGGTCATAGACCGAGAGGAGGTTAACCAAATGGCAGTTATCAGTTCTTATGAGGCAGTTTTCGTAATTTCTCTCAAGCGCGGAGAAGAAGCTGTTGCCGAGACTGTAAAGAAGTTCTCAGACCTTATTGAGAAGCATGCTACCATGGAAAGCGTTGACGAGTGGGGCAAGAGAAGACTTGCATATCCCATCAACAAGGAAACCGACGCTTACTACGTGCTTTACAATTTCAAGTCTGAAGCAGCTTTCCCTGCAGAGCTCGACAGAAAGGCGAGGATCGCAGACACCGTTCTTCGTTCCATGATCGTCAAGAAGGACGCTTGATCAAAGGAGGTCATACAATATGAATATCGTTTCTTTGATCGGCAGACTCACAGCAGACCCCGAGCTCAAGCATACCCAATCGGGTACGGCTATGACCAGATTCACCATCGCAGTCGACCGTAATTTCACAAAGCAGGGCGAAGAGCGCCAGGCTGATTTCATTTCGATCACTGCATGGCAGCAGAAGGCAGAATTCATTTGCAGATACTTCACAAAGGGCAGACGCATCGCTATCGTCGGCGAGATCC
>CACWNZ010000102.1 GCA_902762335.1 uncultured Ruminococcus sp.
TTCTGACGTGCTCACAACTGCAAGCGGCTTCATAGTAAGCAAGAATGCCATTGCTTCCGCATCTATAGCAGCAGGCGACAAGCTCGACGCTATGATAGACCACGGCACAAAGATCGAGGCTATAGCCGGTCTGCTCGAGACAAAGGCGAGAGCAGGCGCACCGGTAGCAGCGTCCGTCAAGGTGACAAACAATAAGGCTGAGTTGCCTGTAACAGAAGCAGGCTACTATCTTATCATCGGTGATTCCGTAGCAAAGACACAGCCTATCCTTATCAACGTACTTCCCGACGCTAATATTCCTGCAATTAAAGTAAAGAATTCCGACATACCCTTCATAAAGAAGATCTCGGCTATCACCAACGCTCATTCTACCGATGATCTTATCGGCACCGATTCACAGGGCAACGAGGGCGGCACAGGTATATCAGAGGAAGCCGGTCTTGTAGAGTATACTCTCTCCACTGTAGTACCGAAGTATGATTCTGACGTGACCGCTCTTACCGACGACTTCATGATCACCGATGTTCCCGAGGATTCGATCGTTATCAATATGGGTTCTATCACTGTTTATGTCGGAGACGATGAGGTAGCTGCGGGCAACGATACCTTTACCCTTACAACAGGCAAGAAGCTTGCAGACTTCAAGGCAACAGGCAAGGGCGTAGACAAGGACAAGAAATTTGTCGATACTGTCAACGCAGACGGTACGGGCTTCCAGGTAGTATTTGATGATGATTTCGTACTTACAAACGGCGGCAAGACCGTAGACGTAATATTCAAAGCTACTGTTACAAATGCAGACATTGACGAGTATTCCAACGACAACGGCGCAACGCTTTCCTACAGCAACAACTACTTCACAGGCAAGGGCAGCGTTACGTACACAGAGAACCCGCCCACACCCGATCCCGAGAATCCCGATAATCCCCCCGAGGAGCACCCCGATGACGGCACACCCACAGTAGACGAGGATCACCCCAAGGTTATTCCCGACGATGCGTTCATCTATTGCTCAGTCGTAACCGTAAACAAGGTCAATCCCAATCAGGAAGCACTTCCCGGCGCTGTATTTGAACTGAAGGACGGCAATGGCAGGGTAGTTGCTACAGTAGGCTCAGGCGACGAAGACAGCGAGGATTATAAGAGCACCTTCGTATTCAAAGGTCTCGGCGACGGTACGTACACACTCCACGAGAAATCAGCGCCTGCAGGCTACAACACCGCAAATGACGTTCAGTTTACAATAACCTCTAACAAGAAGGCAAACACAGAGCAGTACATAGGTACATTCACAAAGACCGGCACCGACGACGGCGTTATCAAGGTTGAGGATCCCCCGAAGCAGACCCTTCCCGGCACAGGCGGCATCGGCGACTACGTATTCATGATCGGCGGCGCGGCTCTCATCGTTCTTGCATGTGTTCTCTTTGTAGTTTACATGAAGAGGAGAAAGACTGAGGGGTAATTCTCATTCTGACCCGAAAAAATAAAACTCTGCTCCCCCGCGGGAGCAGGTTTTCCAAAGGGCTTGACAAGCTCAGACCCTTTGGAAAGCCTCGAAAGGATAGTTCATATTGAGGATATCCCGGAAAAAGCATATTATCATACTTATCCTTATAGGGATAGTGTTTTTCTTCGGTGTAGGCGCCGCTCTTTATCCCATGATCGGCAGCCTTTACTCAATGAGCAGATCGCAGAGTACGATAAGATCCTATCAGAGCTCTGTCGGCGCTATGGAAAGCGGCGACAAAGAGCAGAGGCTCGAAAAAGCCCGCAGCTATAACAAAAAGCTTGCCGAGGGCATTATTGACGATGAGCTTTCTGCGGCTCTTGCAGGCGAAAACGAAATAATGTGCTATGTCGACGTGCCGAAGCCCGGCATCTATATCCCCGTGTTTTACGGCACCGGGGACGAGGCTCTCAACAGGGGCTGCGGCTGGGTAGAGCATACCTCTCTTCCGATAGGCGGCGAAAGCACCCATGCAGTCATATCCGGTCACACGGGTATGCCCGATGCGGAGATGTTCACAAGGCTCGACGAATCCGAGGAAGGCGACAGTTTTTATATCCACGTTTTAGGCGATGTGCTCGAATATCGTATAGACAGCATTGTCACGGTAGATCCGAACGACGTGTTCCCGCTTGAGATCACCGACAAGGGCGACCACGTTACGCTCGTGACCTGCACGCCCTACGGCATTAACAACAAAAGACTGCTTGTCAGGGGTACAAGGGTCGTGACGGCCCCCGAAGCTCCCGCTGCAGAAAGCTCCGCAGAAAGCGTCCCGTTCAATTCCGCAGAGGACAAGAGGGTAGACGAAGGTCTGCAAAAAAGAATAAATGACAGCCTGCTTATCATCGTGCTGATAATAACGGCAGCCGTCGCATTATACGCCGCGGCGTGCGTGTGGCTCAGCTCAATGCTGAAAAAAGCTTCGGCAGCGGCTGAAAGCGAAAAGCAGCAGTCGGAGGATAATAATGGCGAAGAAAAAGAAAAATAAGCTCATGCGCAGGCTGCCGCTTGTGGGTATATTTCTTATACTTATGACAGGCGTTTGCTTCTTTATGTATCCTATAGTTGCAAATCTTATAACAGAGCAGGCGGCGCACAGTACCATAAAAAAATACGACGAGGCTGTTCAGAAGCTCGACGATAAAGAGATAACAGAGCTTGCCGCAAAGGCTGACGAATATAATAAAGCGCTTGCGGGAAGTCAGGAAAAAAAAATATCCTCATTTACCTACGAGGATATTCTTTCGGTATCCGACGCGCTGGGATATATCGATATCCCGAAAATAGGCGCATACTATCCTATATTCCACGGTCTTTCGGACAGCGTTCTGCAAAAGGGCATAGGTCATATGGAGGGAAGTTCCCTTCCCGTAGGCGGACCGAGCACCCACGCCGTGCTTGCGGGTCATACGGGACTCCCCGGCTCGAAGCTCTTTACCGACCTCGATACTCTTGCCGAGGGAGATATATTTTACGTTCATGTTCTCAACAGGGTGCTGAGATACCGCGTGGACAGGATAGTCGTTGTGCTGCCTAATGACAGCGAGCACGTCACCATAGAGCCCGATAAGGACTACGTTACCCTCGTTACCTGCACGCCCTACGGCATAAACGACCACAGACTGCTTGTAAGAGGCGTAAGAGCGCCCTATCAGCAGCTGCAGCAAAGCGAAGAGGAAAGCTCTGCGTCACAGACGAGTGAGCAGTCCGATGCTTCACAGAGCGAGGCATCACCGGGTGAGAGCTCACGCACCACGCATAACGTTACCGACGACAGCCCCGCCGTATATACTGCGCCGCAGTCTCAGGTGCTCCCCGCAAGAACGATAATCTGGTACATCGCAACGGGTGTGGTGATCTTCGTATTGCTCGGCGCAATAGCGATACTCGTTTTGTGATGATAAAGATAAATCCGGTCAAGGACCGTCTGATTTGGAGGATTGATTTATTATGAAAAAGAGATCATCGGGCAGATTCATTGCTCTGATAACAGTGCTGTGCCTTATATGCATCAGCGCTGTGCTGAGCGTAGGTGCCGTACCCTCTGATACTCAGCAGGATAAGGGCGTGGTCAACGTAAAGGTGGCGGGCTTTGCGCAGAGCACCTCTCTGGCGATATGTCAGGTAGGTGAATTTGAAAGAGGAGCCTACGTTCTCAACGACAGCTTCAGCGGCTGCGATGCTGACCTGAGCGATCTCACCGAGGCTTCGTCTGCTCAGGCTGCCGCCGAAAAGCTTGCCGCATACGCTAAAGAAAGCGATATCCTCAAGGTAGGCGTTCTCGACAGCGAGGGCGTTACAAATTATACAAGCCTTGACTGCGGCAATAAGCTCTATCTTATCTATCAGCTTGACGGCGAGGACATAGTAGAGATAAGCCCCATGCTCGTGGTGCTTCCTTATTATAATAACGAGGGCGCCGAGCTCACGACAGTGAACGTCAACGCCAAGTACAAGGATAAGAGAAGCAAGGAGGAAAAGGGTGCTGTCATCATCAAAAAGGTAGATCCAAAAAAGACCCCGCTCAAGGGCGCGGAATTCGTGTTTGAAGTAAAGACCTACGTTCTTGATGAGCTTACGGGTCAGGGAGAAGGCATCACCTTCTACACAGACGGCGCAGGCACCTATTATTGGGACACCGTAGCAAAGGATCTCTCTACCGATAAGAACGGTCAGATAGCTATAGACAAGCTTCCTCTCGGTACCTACCGTCTTACGGAGACAAAGGCGCCCGCCGGCTATGTTCTTGACGAAACGCCCCGCGAGGTCAACGTAAACAAGGGCGGCGCTGTAAAGAGAATGGACGGCATCTACGTTGCCGCCGAGGGTGAGCCCGTTGAGCTTGACGTTCTCAACAAGCCCGAGGAGACGTCTACACCCTCTACCCCCGAAAGCTCGGAGCCCTCAGAGCCTTCCAAGCCCGAGAGTTCAACGCCTCAGCCTTCACAGCCGCCCGTAATAACAGGCGACCAGATCGCCAAGTATATAATTGTCGGCGTAGTAGTCGGCGTATCGCTTATAGTCGTGGTGCTTCTCATAGTTCTCGGCAAAAAGAAGAAAAAGAACGATGACGACGACTAACGCCTGAACGGCAGCAAATAACAAACGGCACATTCTTCCGTAAGGGTGAATGTGCCGTTTTTTTGAAACAGGAGACAGGCTATATGATAAAAGTACAAAACGACGTATGGGAAAGACTTGCGCTTGAAGACCGACCTGTAATTATTTACGGCACGGGCAACGGCGCCGACAAGATAATCGATGAGCTGAATAAACGCTCTATAAAGCTGCGCGGAGTTATGGCGAGCGATGATTTCGTCAGGGGACAGAGCTTCAGAGGCTTCACCGTAAAGCGGCTCTCGGAGCTTGAACGGGACTTTGCCGACCCTGTTATAATAATAGGCTTTGGCTCACAAAGACCCGAGGTTATAGAAAATATCCTCAGCCTTGCAAAAAGGCATACAGTGCTCTGCGCAGACGTACCCGTGTACGGAAACGATATATTCGACCGCGCATATTTTGCGGCGCATGAGCATGAGATACGGGAGGCTTGTGACCTGCTTGCAGATGAGCAGTCGAAAAGGGTGTTCCGCTCGGTAATAGAGTTCAGACTCACAGGCGGGCTCGACAGGCTGACATCATGCTTCACCCCGAAGGAGGAAGCGTTTGAAAATATCCTGCGGCTTGGCACAGACGAGAGCTATCTTGATCTCGGTGCATACAGGGGAGATACGATAGAGAGCTTTCTTATGCGTACGGGCGGAAATTACAGACACATTACCGCCCTTGAGCCCGACAGAAAGACCTATCTGAAGCTCCGGCAATATGCGGGAGGTTTTCCCGACGTTCAGCTGTTCAATATGGGTATTTGGGACAGCGACACGGATCTGTCTTTTGAAAGCTCCCTCGGCAGGGGGTCGTCTATTGCCGACACGGGTAAGCAGGCCCTCAGCGTGACCTGCATAGATACTCTTTACCGCAAAAGACCCGTCACCTTTATAAAGGCGGACGTTGAGGGGGCGGAGGAAAGGGCTATAAACGGCGGCAGACTCGTTCTGCAAAGAGACAGACCCAAGCTCGATATAGCTCTTTATCACCGTACCCGGGACATCTTTGCGCTGCCGCTGCTGATACACTCTATCGTCCCGGAATACAAGATATTCATGCGGCAGCACCCTCATATACCCGCCTGGGACCTCGACCTGTATGCCTTGGGGGCGGCAAGCTGTCGCTCCCGTGTTCGCGGCAAGGCTTTCTCTTGATATGATACTTCATGCCCGCGCCCATGCTGCATTTTTGCCGCGGGAGCCAAGTATCACGACTATGGTCAGAGCGTAGCGCAGTGGAGCGAACAACGCGAATCGGCACCGGCGGCTCGCCGGCAGAAAAAAGACACAGTGAGCCGTGAAGCAACACTGTGTCTTAAAATTTTACTTCTTATTGAATGAATCCTTAAGGGACACGCTGCGGTTGAATATGAGATGTTCGGGAGTGCTGTCCTTGTCGGCGCAGAAGTAGCCCAAGCGCATGAACTGATAGCGCGAGGCTTCATTTGCGGCGGCAAGCGAGGGCTCAGCTTTGCAGCCCGTGAGAGTGACAAGACTTGAAGGATTTATGAAATCAAGGAAGTTCTTGTCTCCCACGTCGGGCTCGGGGTCGGTAAAGAGGTTGTCATAAAGTCTTACCTCGGCATCAACGTAGCTTTCGGCATCTACCCAATGGATGGTGCCTCTTACCTTTCTGCCGTCGGGGGTGTCGCCGCCCCTCGTCAGCGGGTCGTATTCGGCATATACCTCAATTATATTGCCGTCGTCGTCCTTTTTACAGCCCGTGCATTTTACTATATATGCCGACTTCAGTCTCACCTCGTTGCCGGGGTAGAGCCTGTTATAGCCCTTTATCTTTTCCTCGATGAAGTCGCTTCTCTCGATAAAGCATTCGCGGCTGAAGCTTATCGTCCTCTTGCCGTCCTCGGGCTTGTTCGGGTTGTTCTCTATCTCAAAGCTCTCGGTCTGACCCTCGGGATAGTTGGTTATAACGAGCTTTACGGGGTCTAATACGACCATAACGCGCTGCGCGTTGAGGTTGAGATCCTCTCTCAGACAATGCTCAAGGAAAGCGTAATCAACTACGCTGTTTGTCTTTGCAACGCCTATGCGCTCGCAGAAATTCCGTATCGAAGCGGGAGTATAGCCCCTTCTTCTCAGTCCGCAGAGGGTAGGCATACGGGGGTCGTCCCAGCCGTTTACGTGACCGTCCTCAACGAGCAGACGAAGCTTTCTCTTGCTCATCACGGTGTTGGTTATGCCCAGCCTTGCAAATTCTATCTGACGGGGTACGCAGGGAACAGAGGTGTTGTTTATCACCCAATCGTAAAGGGGTCTGTGGTCCTCGAACTCAAGGGTACAGAGCGAATGGGTTATCCCCTCAAGAGCGTCCTCTATCGGGTGAGCAAAGTCATACATGGGATAGATGCACCACTTGTCGCCTGTTCTGTGGTGATGTATGCGGTTTATGCGGTATATTACGGGGTCGCGCATATTGAAGTTTCCGCTGGCAAGATCTATCCTTGCACGCAGGGTCATTTTGCCGTCCTCAAATTCGCCGTTCTTCATGCGTTCAAACAGGTCAAGGCTCTCTTCAACGGGTCTGTCACGATAGGGACTTACCGCGGGCTTTGAAAGGTCGCCTCGGTTTGCCTTCATCTGCTCGGGCGTAAGCTCACAGACGTAGGCAAGACCTTTTTTGATAAGCTCGACAGCGTATCCGTACATCTTATCAAAATATTCGGAAGCAAAATAGAATCGGTCGTCCCAGGTAAAGCCGAGCCACTTTATATCCTCTTTGATCGCGTCGACGTACTCGACGTCCTCCTTTGTGGGGTTGGTGTCGTCCATGCGCAGATTGCACATACCGCCGAATTTCTCAGCTATGCCGAAATCCACGCACACCGCCTTTGCGTGACCTATATGAAGATAACCGTTAGGCTCGGGAGGAAAACGAGTATGCACCGTTTTGCCCTCATATCTGCCGCCCTCGGCTGTGTCCTCCTTGATGAATTCCGTTATAAAGTTTCCTGCGGAAAGCTCCGCAGGGCTTTTCGTTTCTTCAGCCATTTTCTTTTCTCCCTTCGTTCCTGAAGCATCAGGAAAGCTTTTCAAGTCCCTTATGAAGTCTTGCAAGAGCTTCTTCTCTGCCTAAAATATCAAGTATCTCAACTGCGCCGCCGGGCGTTACCGTCATTCCCGAGGCTGCTATCCTTATCGGCCACATAGCCGTGCCGTTCTTTACCCCGAGTTTCTCCGCAAGACCTATAAGACAGTCGTGTATGCTGTCGTGATCCCACTTTTCAAGAGCCTCAAGAGCCTCAATGCCCGCTTTGAGCAGCGAGGGAGCATTCTCAAGCGTGGTCTTGCTCTTTTTGTTTACAAACAGCTCCTTATCGTAATCGGGCTGCTCCGCAAAGAAGGCGATCTTTTCGGGTATATCCGTGAGCCTTGTAGTCCTCTGCTGAAGGATAGCCGCAAGCTTTATCCTGTCAAGTTCCTTGTCGCCTAAAGCTTTTTTGAAATAGGGCTCGCAGACCTCAGCAAACTGCTCCACCGTCATAGCCTTTATATACTCGCCGTTGAACCACTCAAGCTTGTTATAGTCGAATACTGCGGGAGACTTGCTTATGCCGTCGATAGAGAAGTTCTCGCAAAGCTCGCTGAGGGTGAACATCTCCCTGTTATCCTTGGGCGCCCAGCCTAAAAGGGCAATGTAATTTATTATAGCCTCGGGCAGATAGCCCTGCTTTGTGAGATCCTCGAAGCTTGTCGCGCCGTGGCGCTTTGCTAACTTTGAGATCGAGCCGTCGTCGTTCTTGCCCATTATGAGCGGCAGATGAACGTAAACGGGTATCTCCCAGCCGAAGGCTTCATACAGAAGATTATACTTAGGCGTAGACGAAAGATATTCGCTTCCTCTTACAACGTGGGTGATATTCATCGTGTGGTCATCTATAACGTTTGCGAAGTTATAGGTCGGGAAGCCGTCTGCCTTAATGAGTATCTGATCCTGAAGCTCGCTGTTCTCGACGGTAATAGTGCCGTAAACTGCGTCGTCAAAGCTTGTGGAACCGTCGAGCGGCATTTTCTGTCTGATAACGTAGGGTACGCCGTTCCTGAGATTCTCTTCTACCACCTCGGCGGGAAGATCCCGGCAGTGACGGTCGTAGCCTGCGCCCGGCTCGTCAGAGTTCTCGCGCAGCATATCAAGTCTTTCCTTTGTGCAGAAGCAATAATAGGCTTTATCCTTTGCGATAAGCTCCTTAGCGTACGGCAGGTACATATCCTTTCTTTCGCTCTGTACGTAGGGACCGTACTCTCCGCCTATGTCGGGACCCTCATCGTGAATGAGTCCCGCGCGGCGCATGGTGTTGTATATTATATCTACGGCGCCCTCTACCTTTCTTTCCTGATCGGTATCCTCTATCCTCAGCACGAAGGTGCCGCCGAGCGACTTGGCAATGAGGTATTCATAAAGAGCGGTGCGCAGATTGCCGACGTGCATAAAGCCTGTCGGGCTTGGCGCAAATCTTGTTCTTACGGTTTTTGACATAGTTATCATCCTTTTCGTTTGCTATTAAAAACACTGTTCTCTTATTATATCATATTATTCGTATTATTCAAGCAGAAACGGGAGTTTCTTTGCCGCCGCGGGAAAATAACGGCATATTATTGCGAATAAACCGTGTTTCTTTACTGTGGTCGTTGACA